>CAYPJB010000495.1:0-3229 GCA_964410845.1 uncultured Bacteroidales bacterium
TTTCTGGAAAAGATCATGTTGGTTCTATCTGAAGTGCAGTCTACCCATGTGCTTATTGTAGTTTTTTCTGGGCTATCAAGCAGCCTCGCAGATTATGAGGAAAACCTCTTGTGTGTAATTAAATATTTGCTATGCTCTCACATGTTAAGGATGTCTAAAGTTGAGAATGTTATGCATATCCGTTTGCTCATTGTTTTGTGTTTCTGCTGTTTGCAGGTTGGTTGTGGAGGCGCAACGAAGCCTATTGCTGATGGCTTAGTCGTTTCGGGCGAAGTAACCTGGAAAAGCAAACCACTGAAGTGGGGCACCATCATTCTGACTGATGTCAGCAACAAGGCAGTATCTGCATCAGCAGACATCGTAGATGGGAAGTTTACTGTTGCTGCTGAACGACGCATGAAACCCGGAAATTACCGTGTCAGCATCTATGGTGGTTCACGGGTAGAGGATAACCCTGAGCAAGCTGGCCCTGCCGTTGGAAATGATCCAAACCCCAATGTGCTTGGGCCGGAACATAACGAAAAAAGTAACAGAACTGTTGAAATCAAAGATGGTGGAAGCTCACTCAAGTTCAATCTGAACTGAGCATGCTCACTGTCTTTGTATTTCCTCTCCCCCAGTTATCTGGAGTTCAGTAATGAAAAGATCACGTCACGGTTTCACACTCATTGAGCTCCTGGTAGTGATAGCCATCATAGCTCTACTGATGGCTCTGTTGCTGCCTGCCATTCAAAAGGTAAGAGCTGCTGCAGACAAGATGATGTGCGGCAATAACCTGAAGCAGATTGGCGTTGCGCTGCACAACTATCATGGCGATTACAATCGATTTCCACCAGGTGATGCCCTTCCGCACCGTGCATCTCCCCTGGCGCACATTCTCTCTTACCTGGAAGCAGACAACAAAGCCAAGCAATTCAGATGGGATGTGAGCGTTCTGGATCCCCTCAATGCACTGGCCCGCACACAGGATCTGAAAGTCTATATGTGCCCGGCTGATGGCTCGGCCGGATTTGTTACTGAAACCATTTCTGGCGTTGCAGAACGGCAGGGACGATCCAACTACCTGGCTACGCTGGGTGGAAACGGATGGTTTCGCAATTCAGCTCAGGGAGCTGGGACATTCTTCTTTAACTCCAAAACCAGTCTAGGCATGATGACCGTGAGCGATGGCACTTCCAACACCATTATCTATTCCGAAGTCAAGCGAGGCCCTCGTCCGGGCTTTGATGATGCAACAGTGTCAACGCGAGTGCCACCAGGAACCTGGGGCGCTTCCACAGACCCCAATAATGTTAACAACAAAGTCCCCTGTGCTGCGTGCGAAGACCGCAGCCTGCCTGTACTCAATTACACAGGATGCCAGTATTGGCGTGGGTTGCTGAGTACAGGATTCTACACCCATACAGTGCCACCGAATTACAAGGGACGGGACTGTATCCGGGACGTTGGCATTGATTCCGGTCACTATGCAGCAAGAAGCTGGCACATTGGTGGTGTGAATGCCCTCTTCGGTGACGGATCTGTACGCTTTGCTACCAATAACATTGATCTTGAAGGTGTCTGGCGTCCGCTTTCTACCGTCAAAGGTGGCGAGCAGGTAAACTTTGATTTCTAATGGTTTTATTTGGTTCAAGCCTCTCTGCTTTAAGTAGCATAGAGGCTTTTTCAGTAGTATTCACAATAAATGTCACTTGTTCATGACGGCATCCAGGTTCAAAAGCACGTTCGCCACCACGGTCCACGCGGCTAATTCTTCTTCAGCAACCTTCTCAGGTAATGGTCCCAATGGCTCGGTCGCCAGCTTCTTCGCCGATTCTTTCGATTGTCCCTGTCGCTTGAGCTCATCTTCAAACAGCTTCTTTAGAGTCTGTACCTGGCGGTCGTCAGCCGGTCGGCTGAGAGTCAGCTTGATTCCAAAGCGAAGGCGATCTTCGACGGAATTGCCCCCTTCCTGCATCAGTCGACGAGCCAGGGCCTGGGCTGCTTCCACATAGACAGGATCGTTGAGTGTGATGAATGCCTGCACGGGGGTGTTGCTGCGTGTCCGCTTGATCTGACACAGTTCCCGACTGGGTGCATCAAATGCTGCCATCGAGGGATAGGGGATTGTACGCCGCCAGAAGGTGTAGAGCCCTCGGCGATACTTGTCGTCGCCTCGGCTCGTCATCCAGGTGCGTTCACCATTAAATGCGGCTTGCCAGAGTCCATCAGGCTGCTTGGGGAAGACGCTGGGGCCACCGATTTTGCGATTCAGCAGGCCTGAGATGGCAAGTGCCTGATCTCGCACCATTTCCGCTTCGAGCCGGAAACGAGGACCGCGACTGAGCCAGCGGTTACGTGGATCTTTCTGAAGCAGTTCCGGTGTCACTTTGCTCGATTGGCGATAACTGGCCGAGGTAACAAGTTCTTTGAGAAACGCTTTCGTATCCCATCTCAGTTCATGTTGATAATGCCAGGCGAGGTAATCCAGAAGTTCCGGATGGCTGGGGATATCCCCCTGGGTGCCAAAATCTTCTTCACTTTCAACGAGACCGATGCCGAAGAGTTGAGACCAGAGGCGGTTGACAG
Source organism: uncultured Bacteroidales bacterium (assembly GCA_964410845.1). Lineage (GTDB taxonomy): Bacteria > Planctomycetota > Planctomycetia > Gemmatales > HRBIN36 > JAEUIE01. The sequence continues at coordinate 2,569 of CAYPJB010000495.1, forward strand.
CAACACGAGCCGTCAGCGGGTTGTCTGGATGTACCAGCCAGCGTGCGAGGTCGAGCCGGTTAGGAGTTGCAGGAATCGTTGTCGATATCGGGAAGAGGCTCAGCGTGGCTGCTTGTACTTCATCAGCGGGATCGAGGAAGTTGCCTTTCACCATAACGCGAGTCTTGCGGTGCTTGTCTGAAGGAAGTTCGACCATCACCGGCAACTGCGATATCGTTGGTCTTGATTTCTCCAATCGTGCTATGGCTTCACGATCTGCCTTGTATCCCGGAGCGATGTTGCGATAGTAGCTGGCCAGTTCCATCCCTTCCTTGACGGTACGTTTTTCCCGCTCTTTGTTCAGAATAGCCAACGTGGCAGGTGGCAGACTGGCGCGTTCAGCGAGCTTGCTGTCATCACTGAGGCTGAGACGAAACCGCCCCAGAAGGAAGTATGGCTGATGAAACCGATGATCTAACTTGATGACTAGCTCTTCATCGGTTTTCAGTTCAATCGGCTTCTGAAACACCAGCGTTGCCTGATGAGGCTCCTGGATGCGCGGTGCTACGGCCCATCCCGTTTTCGTGGGGTTCATATTCCGAACCAGTGCATTCACCGAAAAGCTCTCTTGAGAGTGGTCAGCCAATGCTTGCTTGATGGCAACTCGCTCTCCCGTGGTTTC
>CAYPJB010000496.1:0-3224 GCA_964410845.1 uncultured Bacteroidales bacterium
ACCGCTGGCAATGCGGCGACGACGGCTCAGGTCGATGACATCCGGGTTCTTCTTCTCTTCAGGCGTCATGGAATCGATCATGCCCTGGAAGCGGGTCATGACCTTGTCGGGATCTTCGTCCATGTCTTTCACCATGTCGGACATGCCGGGCATCATTCCCATCATGTTCTTCATGCCTAGCTGGTGGACCATGGCGAACTGCTTGCGGAAGTCGTCAAGGGTGAAGTCGCCCTTGGCCAGCTTCTCCTGCTGCTTCAGTCGTTCCTCTTCGCTGACGTGCTGCTGAGCCTGCACCACCTTCTCGACCAGGCTCATCAAGTCGCCCTGGCCGAGGATACGCTGGGCCATGCGTTCCGGGTGGAACTCTTCGAGCTTGTCGAGCTTTTCACCGATACCGATGAACTTGATCGGGACGCCTGTCACTTCCTTGATGGAAAGTGCAGCACCGCCTCGCGAATCGCCATCGAGCTTCGTGAGGATGATGCCATTGAGATCGAGTGCTTCGTTGAACGCTTTCGCTGAGTTGACCGCATCCTGACCGGTCATCGAATCGCAGACGAAGAAGACTTCATCAGGCTTGGCCTGCTTATCGATGGATTTGAGTTCATCCATCGGCATCTCAGCCACGTGCAGACGGCCGGCGGTATCGAGGATGACGACATCGTAGCCCTTCAGGCGAGCTTCCTTGATGCCATTCAAACAGACATTAATCGGGTTCGGACCACTGCGACTGTGCACGGGGATCTGCAGTTGTTCCCCCAGTACATGCAACTGATCGATAGCAGCAGGGCGCTGCATGTCCGCCGCCACCATCATCGGCTTCTTGCCTTTGCTCTGCAGCATCCTGGCGAGCTTGCCGCACGTGGTGGTCTTACCGGAACCCTGCAAGCCGCAGAGCATGATGACCGTCGGGCGATCCTTGGCGTAGTGGATGGTGTGATCGACCGGCCCCATCAACTGGCAGAGTTCATCATAGACGATCTTGATGATCTGCTCTTCAGGCCGAACGCTTTCGATGACCGCCTGGCCGACTGCCTTGTCGCTGACCCGTTCGATGAAGGCATTCGTGACGTTGAAGTTCACGTCTGCATCGAGCAGGGCCTGGCGTATGGTGACTAGCCCTTCCTTGATGTTGGCAGCACTGAGTTTGCCACGACCAGTCAGGGCTTTGAACGCACTAGATAGACTTTTCTGCAGGCCATCAAACATAAGGGTAACCACGCTAGAGCTGAGAATGTCTCGCCATTATATGGGAGGACAGCCGTCGAAGGGTATGGCAACCAGCTACTTCTTTAGCCACTGACGATGCAGTGCCTTGTCATTGATGGCATCCCAGAGGGGTACCACCTCAATCCGGTCAGTTAGTGGGTATCGCCTTTCTCCCGGATAGATGACGATCAAACGGTTCAGTTTCAAATCCTCCATAGCTATCCGCATCGAAGGGGTGAGCGTCGGGGCATCCATCCGTTTGCACTCGAACCCGAGCCTTTTCCCTTGCTTGAAGAGGAGCAGATCAAGCTCGGCCCCCTGGTGCGTGGCCCAGAAGTAGGCTGACTCCGGGCTGATTGCCTTGATCAACTCTTCGATAGCATACCCTTCCCACGAGGCCCCCACCTTGGGATGCGATTCGAGTTGCTGCTGGGTATCAATTCCAAGCAGTGAATGGAGTAGACCACTGTCGCGAACGTAGACCTTCGGGGCCTTCACTTGGCGCTTGGCCAGGTTCTCGAACCAGGGCTGTATCTGCCTCATCATGAAAACGCCGGTTAGCAGATCAAGATACCGCCTGACGGTGGTTTCATTGATGGCCATCGCTCGAGCAAGCTCTGCGGCATTCCAGATCTGGCCATGGTAGTGGGCCATCATGTTCCAGAAGCGGCGCATCGTGTACGCTGGAATGTTGATGCCGAGCTGTGGCATATCGCGCTCAAGGAACGTCTGCATGAACTGCTTCCGCCAGTTGACCGAGTCATTCTCTGTTCGTGCCGTGAACGAAAGTGGAAAGCCACCTCGCAACCAGTGCTTCGTCTGAAACTTCACCCCGACATCATTCAGCCGCAAACCCTCGAGAGGCAACATCTCAATGCGGCCCGCGAGCGACTCGGACGACTGCTTGAGCAACTCCGGCGAAGCGCTGCCAAGGATAAGAAACCGAGCAGGCAGCGGCTTGCGATCAGCCAGCACTCGCAGAAGGGGGAATAGTTCCGGTCGTCGCTGCACTTCATCAATGACGACCAAGCCCTTGAGTGGCCGCAGGGTGATATCGGGTGTACCCAACCGAGCCAGACTGACGGGGTCTTCGAGATCAAAGTAGTTCGGCGATGAGGGCGGGACCAGTTGACGAGCCAACGTAGTCTTGCCCGACTGCCTGGGGCCAAGGATAGCGACCACCCGACTGCGTTTCAGCGCCGTCCTAAGGGCAGCGAAGTCAATTTGCCTCTCGATCATACCAACATCCTATACCATGAAAATCGGGTAGTCAATGCAGGAATTTCATGGTGTTTTCCCGCCACGCCTTCAACATTGTATACCATGAAAATCGGGTTATTAAAGCAGGAATTTCATGGTATCTATTTCGACCAAAAACGATGCTGGCTACCCGGCGACTGGCATGGTATCGTAGCGTACTTTACGGAGACTCTCATGCGGCGATCCATCCTGGTACTACTCTCATGCTGGTCGTTCTCGGCTCTGTACGCCCAGCCTGCAGCCAAGCCTAACATCCTGCTCATCCTGGCCGATGACCTGGGCTACTCGGATCTGGGTTGCTACGGTAGCGACATCCAGACACCCCATCTCGATGGACTAGCTCAGCAAGGCTTGCAATTCACGCAGTTCTACAACACCGCTCGCTGCTGGCCGACCCGTGCTGCCATCCTCACGGGCTACTATGCCCAGCAGGTTCGCCGTGATGCCATGCCTGGTGTCACCATGAAGATGGGCAACCAGGGGACACGACCAACTTGGGCTCCGCTGCTCCCAGCCCTGCTCAAGCCGCTGGGTTATCGTTCCTATCACTCAGGCAAATGGCACATCGATGGAAAGCCGCTCGAGAATGGCTTCGACCATTCCTACAGTTTGAACGATCATGATCGCCACTTCGCGCCGAAGCAGCACACGGAGGATGACAAGCCTCTGCCTGCTGTGAAGCCAGGCAGCCCGTACTACTCCAGCACCGCCATTGCAGATCATGCCATCAAGTGTCTGAAGGAACATGCCACGCA
>CAYPJB010000497.1:0-3213 GCA_964410845.1 uncultured Bacteroidales bacterium
TTTGTCAACACAAAGAGTTCGCAGAAGTCTACCCACAGGCTAGTGTTTTAGATTGCATTTGGGCATTTCGGCGAGATAAGCAGTATGCCGATGCACACTATCGAGGCATCTGTTTTGAAGCAACCTTTTGGTCTCAATTGATGATAAGCTACACAGATCAAATGAGTATTGTTCTCAAGAAATTGGGGACCACTACAGAAGAACTGGAACGGGGTTTCGAGAAGGATAGCTCTGTCATAAATCGAGTTTTCCTGGTTGCGATGCGCAACTGCAAGGTTGAGGATATCAAGGAGTGTTTCTACAAGCTTGCGACTGCTTACGATGGCCAAGACCGTACCTACCTTTCCGCTCTCAACATCGCACTCGGCACCGATCCCCAGCGTCGTGCCGCCATCCTCGACGTCTTCGAGAAACACTTCCCCGAATGGAACGACAAGACCGCCTGGCTCGTGTGGGAGTTGCAGCCGCCGCGGGTGGTCGCCAAGTTGGGGCAGAAGCTGGCGAACGAGAAACTGACATCATTACAAACCGAGTTAGCCCTTGGGGCGATGTCTGCTTCCAGTGGCACTGATGGTGGGGAATCCCTGCTCAAACTGGTCAGCGACAGCAACGTCAATCGCACCGTGCGTACAGCGGCACTGAAGACCATCCTCATCCATATTCATGGCAAATGGAACTCCCTGAAGAAATCTGATCTCGTACGCCAAGCCGTCGAAGGCCTGCAAACAGACCGCGAACTCCTGCCTGCGGTCATCGAACTCGTCACGGCCTGCGAACGCAAGGACTTCCAGGGCATGCTCGAGAACTTTGCCTACAACAATGGCAACATCAGTACGACTGTTCGCTACGCAGCCATCCAGGGGCTGGGCAAGTTCAAGAACGAACAATCAGTCGCTGCTCTGAAGAAGCTCCTCAACCCCACCGAACCCCCCGAAATCCGCCAGCAGGTTATTCAGGCCCTTGGCACCATTGCTAATGACAATGCCCTGTCGCTGCTCAAAGAAATGCTGAAGAACCCGAAGACTGCAGACTTTGAAAGAACCCAGTCACTGCAGAGCCTGGCCAGTAGCCGGGCCGGCACCTCCTGGCTCCTCGCAGCCAGGAACAATAACGATCTGCCAGCTGACCTGGTGGCTGAGACTGGTCGGCTGCTACGCAGCAGTCCGTACCAGGATCTGCGGAACAAAGCTATGCTTGCTTTCCCCATCAAATCGAAAATCAATCTCAGCAAGCTCCCCAGTTCCAACGAACTGGCGAAACAGATTGGCAGTGCTGACAGGGGCAAACTGCTGGTCAGTAACCACAAAGACCTTGCCTGCTCCAAGTGCCACAGCATCCAGGGCGATGGTGGCAAGATCGGCCCCGACCTCAGCATGATCGGCATCAAGGGCTCGAAGGAGAATCTCTTCGATTCCATCCTCACCCCCGACAAGGCCATTGCTGACCAATACGTGCAGTATACCATCGAGACCAAGAACGGCGTGGTGATGACTGGCCTCGTCGTCGAAGAAACCGCAGACTATCTGGTGCTTCGCGATGCCAACGGTAAAGACACCAAGCTGGCGATGCGTGAGATGGAACAGCGAAGCAAATCGGTCAAGTCGATCATGCCTGACAACCTGGCCAGCTATCTCTCCGAAGATGAACTGATTGATGTGGTGGCCTACCTTGCTACGCTGAAGACTCCGGCTCTTTCAATCGATAAGTGGAATGTGCTTGGCCCGTTTCCCAGCGACGAAAACGCAGCCACACTGAAGAAAGCCCTTGCTCCCGAAGCCCCGGTTGACCTCAAAGCCAATTACCCCGGCAAGCGGGGCATCGTCGAATGGCGAACCAGTGCCACCAATGCCCAGAACCAGCTCGACCTCGTCGCCATTCAAGGTGATGAAGCAGCCACCGGCCTTACCTACCTCTATGCCGAGATCGATGCCCCTCTGGCTGGCTTTGGTGAAATCAAGCTAGGCGCCACCGAAGCCTTCCTTGTGAACTTCAATGGCAAGCACGTCTACCAGAGCAATTTCGGCCCACCGCCCGAAGGCACAAAACACTCTATCACAGTGGAACTGAACCAGGGCGTCAACAAACTGCTGATCAAAGTCAGCACCAGCAAGAAGCCTCAACCCATCACTTGCACTATCCTTACTCCGGGTAGTGAAGCAGCGAAGCTGAAATGATACCAGCCCGCCGCGCTAGCAAGGGAAGACCTCGCGACATGGGTACGTCACTCGCCGTTGTCAGAGGAGGATGTCAGGTATAAGCATGATCGAATCCTGAAATCGCATTTGACGCCTACGACTCGCGCGAGCCTCCCTCGCTAGCGTGTCGGGCTGGTATTTTTCAACTAATAACCAACAACTCACCCGTGTGCTACCACTTCTTCCATCTCCCGATATCCGGTCCACGTATCGTCACGCTGCGGGTTGCTTCCCTCATCGACATCCCGGCACGGTACCACGTCGTGCCTACTCAGGAAGTGGCCATCATTCGCATGGTCGAAGAAAAGGGCGAACGGGAACTGGCAAGCGTTCGCTGGGGGCTGGTACCCAGTTGGGTCAGGCATCCCGAAGAAGTGAGCCCGCAACTGGCCAACGCTCGCAGCGAAACGATCACCAGCAAAGCCAGTTTCAAGAAATCGTTTGAACAACGGCGCTGCCTGATTCTGGCTGATGGCTTTTTCGAATGGAAAAGGAACCTCACCAGCAAGCAGCCTTACTGTATCCGCCCCGAATCGAAGGAGCTGATCACCTTCGCAGGCATCTGGGAACGCTGGCAGAAAGCGGATCGTATCATCGAATCGTGTTCCATCATTACCACAGCATCTAACGCTGAGTTTGCCATGCTGCACGATCGGATGCCTGTCATGCTACCTGCACAACATCATGACCAATGGCTTGATACTGCAGAATCCCGGACGGATCGACTGGTGAAACTCCTGCAAACCCCTGCCCCCGACCTGAACATCTACCCCGTGCGCCCACTTCGTGGCAGGAAAGCCAGTGACCCTAAACTCATAGAACCGATCGAAGCCCCACCCATACAACGCAGCCTGTTTGACTGAAATACCAGCTTGTCGCGACAGGATACTTGTGCGACATGAGTATGTCAAAAAGCGTAGTATTACAGCATCTTTGGTACAACTGACAATCAGTGTCTAGAGATCCCATTAAAACTGCGAACAACATTATTGACAGCAAAACGTATCTCCTTCAAGAT
>CAYPJB010000498.1:0-3203 GCA_964410845.1 uncultured Bacteroidales bacterium
AGCTGTTCCATCTGCTTTTGCATCTCTTCGAAGCCAGGATTACCTTCGCCGAGCTTCTCCAATTCCTTCTCGAGCTGCTTCATCTGTTCGGCAAAGCGTTTGTCGAAATCACCAAAGTTGAAGTCCCCCTGATTAAACTGGAAGACGTTGCCCTTGATGTTGCTGAGCAGCTTTTCCACTTGGGCACGATCTTCGGCAGGAACCTCCTTGACAGTCTTGTACTTCTTTTCGCTGTCGTCGCTCTTGATCGTGATGGTTTCAGGAGTTGCCTTCCCTTCTACCATTTTGCCAACGATCGTCGTCGACTTGCCATCCAGTTCACTCTTGATGGTGAACTTGCCATTATTCAGCGTAATGGAGGTGTTGCCCTGTTGGCGAGCGAGGTTGATACGATTGCGGGCATTGGGGAAGAAGTCGTCACCCTTATCAGCACGCTTGCCTGGCTTGGCCACTGGATCTTCTTTATCCTTCTTATCGTCACCTTCAACCATCCATTCTTTCGCTTTGACCTTCTCTTCCTTGGCATCGGTCAGTTGGATATCGCGGATGCGAATTTCCTTGCCCTTGCGAACAACAGTAGCGGTATACTTGCCGGGCTTGAGTTCCTTCACCATCTTCGTGAATTCGGGATGGTTGCGTGTCACAGGCTTGTCAGCAAACTCGATCAGGATGTCGTTCTTCAGAATGCCAGCTTTCTTGGCAGCAGAACCATCCATTACATCGATGACCAGCAAACCACGATCATCAGCGAGTTCTACCTGGGAAGCAACGATATCAGGTACTGGTTCCAGTGTAACACCCAGCCGGGGTTTGCTGCCGGCTTGCACCGCCTGGAAAGATGGCGTGACCGTCGTAAAAGTCTTGAACGCCTGGTCCCCTTCTTCGACAGGCTTGATGTGAACAGTCAGTTTATCCCCATCAAGCTTAGCCACTCCGTCCAGGTTCAGTGACTTCACACTGCTGAGCGGCGCAACTTTGATGACATCAGTGCCAACTTGTGTGGCCAATCGCAGTGGCTTGCCTTCCACTTCGACGATTTTGCCAACCAGTGGCTTACCTTCTACCAGGATACCCTCGGGGCTGAACCGCTCCAGCACCACATTGCTGGGTTTGGTAGCAGCAGGTAGTTTGATACCGTTAATCGTCTGCTTCTTACCCTTGCGAATGACGATTGCCTTTACCTCGCCTTCGGGCAGCTTGCTGACCATCTCTCGGAACTTGTCCTGATTGCTGGGAATGCTCTTGCCAGCCAACTCGATCAGGATGTCCGAAGATCGGATGCCGTTACCCTTGTTCCAGGCTGGGCTGGGATCGATCACTTCGTTCACCATCAGCCCCTGGCCTTCAGCCAGATCCAGGTGGCCTCTCAGATAGCTGTCAATGTCGCCGACGACTACACCCAGGCGGCCCTTCGGAGATGATGCTTCGCCACGTGCAGTAGCAAGACGCTCAACCACTCGGCGACGATCATCCTGCCCACGTGCTTCAGCTACTTTGCCATCGGTTTTGAGCGCCCGAAGTGCTTTCTCCTTGGTTTCGATGGCCTTTTCCAGTTCGGCAATGGCTGCATCGCGGCCTTTGCCATCTTTGGCTTCCGTCCACAGCTTCAAGGCTTTCTCTTGTGCAACGCGAGCATTTTTCTCAGCGTTCTGTGCCTGTGCCCGTGCGGTCTCAGCATATTCCTGAGCCTTGGCCCGGTAGACCTCAGCAACACGCTTGGCTTCTTCACCAGCACGCCTTGCATCTTCTCCAGCTCGCTGGGCATGCTCCTGAATCTTGCCCTGCCATTCCCCGCTGATCTTGGGGGCAACAAAATGCCACTCTGCCTGATTGGCTTTCATCGACTTGAGTGTTTTCTTGAGCTCTTCCAAGCGTGCCTTGGCGTCACCATCCAGTTGGTTAGGCAGCTTTTCGAGTGCAGCATCGAGCTTTTTCAGTGCTTCATCTATCTTGGCCTGATGATCACCAGTGACATGCCAGCGAAAGGCTTTATCCTTATTGCCCGCGTTCTTTTCATCTTGCAGCACGATGACATGCTTATCATCGGTCTCGACGATTTTGCCATTCACGCGAATGGTGGCTTTCTTCTTGCCGTCAGCTTTTTCGTCATCATCGCTGGCGACAACTACAGTAACGGTTTTCTTGTCTTGTTCATCAGCGTACAGTTTGTTGATGTTGATGCCTGACGTACAGGCTGCCAAGGCGAGGAAGCTGGCAGCAGCCGTCAGAGTCCACCAGCGTGGGGCGCTGCGGTCGAGCGCGCTCCGTTGATGCAGTAACATGTCGACTCTCCGGTAAAGATCAGATGGGGTTTCAAAGACACCTGCTGCCTGGCTGCTGGCCAGCGTCGGCCTGGAAGCAAGTGTGGTTAAACTGACTAGGTATTGGGCATATTCCACAGCATTCGATAGCTTCACAGCAGCAGCGTCGGCCAGGTATTCCTGAGCCAGTCGCACGTGCCGTTTCATCCACCAGAACCAGGGAACATGAAAGTAGAAAGCGCCGCCCAGGGCCAGGAGCAGACAGCTCCAGGCATCGCGTCGCTGCAAGTGGGTTAATTCATGGGCCAGAATCCAGCGAAGCTTTTCGGGATCGCCCTCATTACAGAACTTGGGGGGAAGCAGAATCGTCGGCTTCCACAACCCGTAACTCACCGGCCCGGGGACCAGACGATTGACGCCAATGCGCGGTCGGCGTGTTTCATCAGGTTCGAGCTCAGCCAGTGCAGTACAAACATGGGCCGGCGCAGGGCAACGATTGCGCCAGTACCGCCACAGCCCGTAGTAACCAAGCAGACAACGTCCCAGCAGTACGAGAACCAGACCGAGATAACCCATTCCGATGATTCGCATCGTCCAACGAAACCAGTTGGTAGATGTGATCGGAGCAACAAACCCTTTGGTATCGCTATCAATGGCATCCGGAATCAAGATGCTGCTGCCATCTTTCTTTGCTTCTTGCTCTTCCCGGGCAGCTTTGATGAAAGCTGCAACATCAAACTCCAGATTGGCTTCGTCGTCTTCCCAGGCAAACTGGTTCCCTTCAACAGGAATCTCGACCAGTTCCACAATCTTGCCAGCGTTCTGATTTAATGCAGGCAACTGACCAAAGATGGCTCGCTGGGTAACCTCATTCTGTTGTGTGCCAGGCAGCGACCACCAGGCAGGCAAAGCGGCAGGCAGTGCAACCAGGAGTGCCGTCAG
>CAYPJB010000499.1:0-3186 GCA_964410845.1 uncultured Bacteroidales bacterium
AGGCTACGAGATCATAGCTGGCGAACGTCGTTTCCGTGCTGCCAAGGAAGCAGGGTGGTCCGAGATTCCGGTTCACGTCGTTGACTTCAACGATCAGAAAGTCTTCGAAGCAGCTCTGGTAGAAAACCTGCAGCGTACCGATCTCAACCCCATCGAAAAAGCGCAAGGGTTTCAGGACTACCTGAACCGCTACCAGGTTACCCAGGATGAACTGGCCAAGGTGGTCGGCCTCGATCGATCCACGGTCGCAAACCTCATCCGCCTGCTCGAACTCGCACCTCCCGTGCAGGAAGCAGTCCGTCACGGCCAGATCAGTGCCGGCCATGCCCGAGCGCTGCTCCCCGTAGACAACCCCACGCGGCAAGCCACCCTCATGCAGGAAATCATCGCCAAAGGTCTCTCTGTCCGTCAGGTAGAAGCTCTGATCAAGGTGGAAGAACCAGCAACACCAGCTTCCACGAAAACAAGCGAAGCTGCACCCACCAAGACGGCTCATGTGCAACAGATCGAAGACGAACTGAAACAGCGACTGGCTACCAAGGTAGCTATTCGCCTGAAGTCCCACGACAAAGGCCAGATCGTCATCCAGTTCGACAGCAACGATGACTTCGAACGAGTGCTGGCTGCACTGCGTAGCGAACGTGGCACAGAACTGAAAGTTGCCTAATAACTGAAGTGGCACTGCTTCACGTACTCGTTAAGCAGTGCTGGATTACTCGAACGATAGCACACTTCAGCATTGTTTGCGGAGTATCGAAGCAGTGTCACCATGCCGTTACAAACTCGTGAAGCTGTAGCTCTCCCAGCGTACCCGCCGAAAACGCACTTCGTAAGATACTGCTGATGTCCTGGTCCCATTTTCTTTACGATGCTTTCACCTGGCCGTTCCTGCGCGAGCAGCGGAACGTGCTGGCTTGGATTCTGTCCGCCGTTCTCACGATCTATCTGCTGCACACCTCGTTGCGTGAAGGAGTGAATGGCCACGAAACCTGCGACTTCGCCGGCCAGTGGATGCATGGCCGAGCCTTTTATCGTCAGGATTTACACGAACTCTACCTCGTCGAACCGGGAAAACGCTGGCTCGAGGAAGGATTCAAAGACAAGCAACTGGAACGCCAGGTCAGCGACATCCTCAAGAAAGGCCAACGGCAGGAACTCTACAACCAGGGCATCGCCGGTGCGCTCTATCCGCCTACTGCCAGCTTTCCCTTTTCCGTCTTTGCCCAGTTCATTCCTTCCACTGCACATGCCGTGATGGTCTGTGTGTACCTGGCCATGTGCTATGGCTGCGGGTGGTTCATCAGTCAATCCTCGAATGGCCGCATGCAGTGGAGCGAAGCGACGCTGCTGACTCTCTTTTTCCCGAACAATTTCATGGGCCTGATGCTCGGACAGAATCAGGTGCTGACGCTCTTTATCCTGAGTGCCGGCTGGTACTGCCATGCTCGTCGCTGGCCTTTCGTCGCGGGGTTGGTCTGGGGACTGTTCGCCTACAAGCCCGTGTTCGCCGTCGCAACACTCATTGTGCCTATCGCCCTCCGCAGCCCGCGCTGGTTCATCGGCATGGCCATCTCCGGCCTACTCTGTGTGGGGGCGACGCTGCCTTACACGCAAGGAATCGATCCCTGGCTGCGCTGGTTGCAAGTAGGCAAGCATGCCGAAGAGATCTACCAGACCGATCGCAACTGGGTCTGGATGAGTCGAGATCTGGTCGGCCTGCCTCGTCGCCAGATGTGGGATGCGGAATCCTTTCACGATGTCATGCGTTACAATGTCGGTGTCTTTCAGCCGGGCTGGCTGTGGACGACCACCGCTACCGATGGCAAAGTCTACACCCAACCGCAAGCCTGGCTCTTCTGGTGTGATGATTTCAATTGGGAAAAACACCAACGGGTCTACGTCGAGAAAGACAGCGAAGGTATACCGATATCCCCATGGTACCTGACCCTGATTGGTTATCTGCTACTGGGAACTGTCGCTGTGGGCACGGTGCTGGTCTGCTGGAGAACTGTCCCAGCTTACCGTTTCGCCGGCGATGAAATCGTCAACGGTCCGCAGGCCATCTTCGTTCTCATCGGCAGCCTGCTCTGTGTCTTTCACTTCATGCACTACGATCTGCTCTCGTTCGCTTTGCCAGTCTTGCTCGCGCTGGCGCAATGGAAGGATGGCGGATTGATCCGCCGAGGTTTCCTGTTGCTGTGGTACTTGCTCTGGCTCAGCCGAACCTACGCCTTCTTCTTCGGCAACGCTATTCTGGAAGTGCCTTGGGAAACTTACCTGCTGCTCTTGCTATGGTTGTGGATGGGTGGGAACTGCTTTTGGACCTGGCACCTGCCCGTCCGCAGGCAGATAGAGCGTGAGCCCGAGCGCTACGATGACGCAGAGCAACCCTACCATATCGACCAGTAGACTGTTGGTGTGAGCAGGCCCGAACGCCTGGTTCGCTGCCTCCGCTACCTGCGGGTTGGCATCATACCGCTGAGCACGCAGTTCATGTACCTTGGGTGCCAGTACCAACAGATTCACCACCGCGCCAGCTAGTGCAACTACTACCAGAAACACTCGTGCTTTGCTTACCCACCCTGGGATGTTCCACCACCAGAGTGCAGTCGCGAGTGCCAGCAAACCACAAACACATTGAAACGGAAAGTAGCGGGCGAAAACGACATTGAGAAACTCCCCAGCTAGCCGAGACCCCTGCTGCTCCGTGCTGAGGTTCAACCAGTTCCCCGAAGTCTGTGCCAGCCGCTTCATCTGATCGATGACAGGCAGTGCCACAAAGAACGAAAAGAACAACACCGCCCCGCTCCAGAAAGCGAGAGCGAGCACATGAACGAGTTGGATGAGGTAGGGCATGGAAGTAGTTCGTTGGTTGAGGGTTGTTGGAGTATTGTAGTGTCACAATCCCGAACGAACCGTGCTAAGCGATTAGACCGTTCGAGTACCGCCTTCAGGCGGCAAGCAATTGGAAGACCCGCAAGGTATCACCATGCCGCACGATCCCCGCTACGAAGAACTCCTCCAAGCTGCCCGCGATGGTAAGCTGACACAGGTGAAAAAGCTCCTCGCTGCTGGTGTCGATCAGAACACCCCTGTCGGTGCTCCACGAGGCTGGTCGCCCCTGATGATGGCGGCCTACCATGGCAAGCTGGCTGTAGTGAAGTACCTCGTCAGCCAGGGTGCCCG
>CAYPJB010000500.1:0-3174 GCA_964410845.1 uncultured Bacteroidales bacterium
TTTTCGATCGTGTTCAAATTCTTGCAGGCCGCCGATTGATCGCAGGCGATGGCCGAAAAGTGCTATTGGGCCGAATATTGGCCGAGAATCTTGGGAAGCACGTCGGCGACCGGGTTCAACTCTATGGCCAGACCTTCGACGTAGTCGGCATCTTTGAGAGTTTCAATGTCTTCGAGAACGGGGCCATGGTGGTGCCACTTGCCGAATTGCAGCGTGTAATGCGTCGGCCCGGACAGGTCACTGCCTTCTCGCTGCTTCTGAACGATGGACAAGACAAGTCAGAGAAAGCAGCAGTCATCTGCAAGCAGATCGAAGGGTTTACTAATGCCCAAGGCAAGCGGATGCGACTGACTGCGTTGCCTACCAAGGACTATGTCAGCAATACCCTGCAAATCCGCATCGCCTATGCGATGGCCTGGTGTACTTCGGGCATTGCCCTCATCATCGGGGCGATTGCGATTCTGAACACGATGATGACCTCGGTGCTGGAACGCACCCGTGAGATCGGCATCCTGCGGGCCATCGGTTGGAAGCGGTCACGCATCATGTGCATGATCCTGCTGGAGGCCCTCATCCTCTGTGTACTGGGAGCGCTACTAGGCGCTGGGCTGGCTCGCTTCCTCACGTTTGGCATGACCCAAACCCCCGGCGTTGAAGGATTCATCCAGGGCGACATCAGTTTCCGCATCGTCGCTCAGGGTGTCCTCCTTGCTGCGGTGGTGGGTGTTATCGGTGGCTGGTATCCCGCCTGGCGTGCATCACGATTAGCCCCTACCGAGGCACTGCGACATGAATGACATCATGGCTTTCCCTGCACCGCTCCTGGAAACCCGGAACCTCTGGAAGAGCTATCCCGATGGCAAGGTTGATGCCTTGCGTGGCGTCTCGCTGAGCATTCACTCGGGTGAATACGTGGCCATCATGGGGCCGAGTGGGAGTGGTAAATCGACGCTGCTGAATATGCTTGGCGCACTCGACGTGCCGACGAAAGGTGAGCTGCTCTTTGCAGGCAAGCCTTACGCGAAGGGGAAAGGCTTGGATGCCTTTCGTGCTCAGCATCTGGGATTTGTCTTCCAGTCGTTCTGTCTGATCCCGACGCTTACCGCAGTGGAAAATGTCCAGGTGCCGATGCTGGGAATCGTGGCGAACCGCAAGCAACGTTTGGAGCGTGCCAGGGAACTGCTCAGCATGGTAGGGTTGGATAAAAGGCTACATCATCTGCCTGCCAAGCTTAGCGTGGGGGAACGTCAGCGAGTTGCCATCGCCCGGGCGATAGCCAATAACCCCAGTCTGGTGCTGGCTGATGAACCGACAGGCAATCTCGACAGTGAACGGACAGACGAGATACTATCCCTGTTTGACACGTTACGCCGCGAACGACAAATAACGCTTCTGGTGGTGACGCACAGTGATCATGTCGCTGACAGGGCAGATCGCGTCGTACGGTTTCGGGATGGAGTAGTAGCTTCAGATCTTGTACAGAAGCGACAGGCAGTAGCGGCCTGATACAGTGGCTGATCTGGAAGTTTGCGTAATCTAGTCAAACCTTTCCTGATCTTCTTTACATAACGATTGTACTATTCCCCTTGGCATAGCCGAATAATGAAATGGGACTTCGGCTGAAGACCTGAGGGGATAGTCTGCATGTCGAGCGTGGCTCCAGCACAAAGCGGGTTCTTCACCAACCTTGGTGATTCTGTCTACAACCTGGCAGTAGCCTGGGGAGACGTGACCGATTTCGGGCTGCGTGCGTTCGGTTGGCTGTTCCGTCGAAGAATGTCTTCCAGCAACCTGGTCACCATCTTCTTCCAGATTGGTGTGAAAAGTGTTCCTGTCGTTGGCATCACCGGTCTCTTTATCGGCATGGTGCTGGCAGTGCAAAGCTATGGAGAGTTCCTCCGCTTTCCCAACATGAAGGGGTGGATGGGCGCAGCCATCAATCGCAGTGTCATCTGTGAACTGGGACCGGTGCTTGCTGCAACGATGCTGGCAGGTCGTGTGGGTTCTGCCATTGCTGCTGAACTCGGTACCATGCGGGTGACGGAACAGATCGATGCTCTAGTCTGTCTGGGAGTGAATCCCATTCAGTATCTGGTTGTGCCCAGGCTCCTCGCTTGCTTCCTGCTGATCCCGATGCTCACCATACTGGCAGACTTCATGGGTGTGATCGGCGGAGCGTTTATCAGTACGTACTACTACGGCATTGAGCCGTATCAGTACTGGTCCATGTCGCAGAAGAAGATTGCGCTGTGGGATATTCTTGTAGGTCTGTTCAAGTCGTGTGTCTTTGGAGCAACGATTGCTATCATCAGTTGTCACAAAGGGTTTAACAGCATGGGTGGTGCTGAGGGTGTAGGCAAAGCTTCCACCGAATCGTTTGTACGGTCATTTGTTGCTATCCTGATTCTCGATTTCTTCCTGGCGATGTTCTTCAATGGATTGCATCGCCAGCTTTGGCCACGAGTGTAGGAGGCAATGGTGGTTCCCAAACCTCCTTCATCGTCGTTCAAATTACCTCCGCCACCTGAGATTGTCATTGAATTCAATGATGTCCTCATGCAGTTTGGTGAACAGGAAGTACTCAGACATTTGAATCTTTCATTTGCTCAGGGGCGAACGCATGCCATCATCGGCGAGAGCGGGTGTGGCAAGACCGTGATGCTGAAGCTCATCATCGGGCTGCTGAGACCTACGAGCGGTCGTGTGACGGTTGGGGGCAAACAGATTGCTGACCTGACGGAGAAAGAACAAGTCGTTGAGCGACTGAAGATCGGTTATGTCTTTCAGGGAGCAGCACTGTTCGACAGCATGAGCGTTTTTGATAACGTCGCTTTCCCGCTTCGCGAACATACCAAGATGAAGCCTAGCGAGATTGAACAGGCAGTGAAAAGCAGGCTTCAGGAAGTGGGGCTGCCACGTGGTGTCGAACGCAAACGACCTGTCGAACTCTCTGGAGGTATGAGGAAGAGAGTCGGTGTTGCCCGAGCACTCATGCTTGACCCGGAAATCATGCTCTACGATGAGCCAACCAACGGGCTTGATCCGATCATGACCGACGTCATCAACAACCTGATTCAACAGACACATCAGCGACGCAATGTGACGAGTATCGTGGTCACGCACGACATGAAAACAGTCCGCAAAGTCGCTGATCGCGTATTGATGCTCTACCCG
>CAYPJB010000501.1:0-1276 GCA_964410845.1 uncultured Bacteroidales bacterium
GCGGTTCGGAGGTGATCGCGAGTGAAGCCTGCTTCCTTGAGCACATCTTCATTGAAGAGCCCGATGCCCGACGAGACCCAGTTGAACAGAGCACTCGAAAGAGCGAACAGCCAGAACGTGGGGGATAGAATCGCCTGCATCCAGGTCGTCGAAGGCATATCGGAACTCGTTACGATGCTTTGTTCAACCTGATGCGGATTCCTCGCGACAAACAGGCAGATCGTTGCCAGGCCTAGCAACAGGTATCCCAGCATCTGCCAGGTGTAGCGCCAACCGTGGCTCACCACCATCGGCTCAACGGTCGAGAAGATGGCAATGAAACCAATCGTCGAGATAATCCCGAACACAGCCATGGCTGGAGCTACTTTGGAGGGGAACCATTTGCCAACGAGTGTCAGGCTGCTGGCTGATAGGGCACTTTGCCCCAGGCCTCGCATCAGCAGCATACCGATGAAGAAACTCCGGCGAAGCTCAGTCTGGGCAAAGTACCAGGTAGCGACGCCAAGGAGTGCAAGATTGAGGATCAGCACCCAGCGAATGCGGTAGCGATCAATCAGCCAGCCCACGGGCAGCGCAAAGAACGCGCCGCCGAGTGTTGCCACCAGGTTCAGCCACGCGAAGTCAGATCGACCAATACCCAGTGTAGCATCGCTGATGATAGGTTCGGTGATTAATCCCAACCCCTGCGTTCGGCTGGGGATCGTCATCACCATCGCCAGGGCAGCCAGGATGACATGCACCCAAGGCCACACGCGATGCTTCGTGCTCTGTTCCATCTCTTGCTCGCTACCAGAAGGTAGCTTTTATAGTACGTCCACCGCATCACCCTGCAAATTCACTGCTACTCAGCTTGGTACACATTTCATAAAGCTTTTCGAACTGCGGTCCGTAGCTGCGGGCTTCCTTCTCCAGTTGTTTGACAAAATCCGATTCAGTCTTTGTTATCTGATTGTCCGCCAGAATCAGTTTGCGGATCCAGTTGGCCTCGGCGTCACTGATCTTGCCATCGTGCAGTACCACCTGCTTGAGCACGCTGAAAAGGAATGTATCGTACTTGGGGTGAACCCAGACTGCTTCGCGCTTGAGGGCGACCAGGAACGCGACCTCATCGAGTTCGATGCTGCCTTCCAGATCGATGGCTCGTTCCAGGAGTTCCGCTTCCACTTCGGTGATACGCCCTTCAGACAGCATCAACTTCTTCACAAATCGCGGCCAATTCATTGAGTGTTCTCCAGAGGATGGATGCAGGGTAGTCGGTGATGAAGTGGATTGCCAG
>CAYPJB010000501.1:1376-3172 GCA_964410845.1 uncultured Bacteroidales bacterium
ATGAGTGCATCCACTACCTGCATCGTCGAAGCGGGATCGACATTGCGGTCCATCTCACCAACGGTCAGGAGTAGTTTGCCTTGTAGCTTATGGGCATGGGTGACGTTGGAACTCTCGGCATAGTGTGGGCCGATGGGCCAACTCATCCAGAGTTCGTTCCACCAGATCTTGTCCATACGGTTATCATGGCAGCCACAGTCAGCAACGCCGACCTTGTAGAACTCGGGGTACATCAGCATCCCGCGCATCGCATTTTGGCCACCGGCGGAGCCACCATAGATACCTACACGGGTAAGGTCCATCGAAGGATACTTCGCTGCAGCAGATTTGATCCAGGCGATGCGGTCAGGGAAGCCTGCATCGCCGAGGTTCTTCCAGCAGACATCGTGGAAAGCCTTGGAACGCTGGCTGGTTCCCATACCATCGATCTGCACCACGATGAAGCCCAGGTCTGCAATCGTCTGCAAGCGATAGAACGGCCGAAACTCCTTTGGCACATGGGCATCGTGCGGTCCGGCATAGATTTGTTCAATGACAGGATACTTCAGTGCCTCGCGATAGTTGCTTGGCCAATGGATAATGCCATAGATGGGTGTCTTGCCATCACGGCCCAATGAGACAAACCGTTCAGGAGGCTTCCAGCCGAGCTTTTCTAATGCATTGACATCCGCCTGTTCCACTTCAGTGACGAGTTTGCCATCCTCGGTGGAACAGATGCTGGTGACCGTAGGCAGATCCACCCGCGAGGCATAATCGACGAAGTACTTTCCGTTCGGCGACAGTTCCGTGGCGTGATACGCATCGCTGGAGGTGAGGACGGTCAGCCCGGTGCCATCGTAGTTCACTTTGCCAAGGTGCAGCTGATAGGGATCCTGGTCGGCATAGAATCCGCCGCAGGTAAACCAGAGTGTTCGGCTGGCATCGTCAGCCTTCACTACCTTGCGAATTATCCACGGACCCTGGGTGAGCTGCTTCTCTACCTTGCCTGCCTTGGTATCGAACAGGTAGAGATGGTTCCAGCCATCCCGTTCTGACATCCAGATGACTTCGGGTTTACCTTCCACCTGGTGCAGGTACATCTTGCCTGCATAGTCGACAAAAGTTTTGCTCTGCTCATCAATGATCGCCTGCACGTTCCCCGTGTTGGCATCGACACCCAGCCAGCGCAGCACCTGGTGGCCTCGCTGATTGTAAAGGAAGGTGAAACGGGAACTGTCCTTGGTCCACTGAAACATAGTGAGTGAATAAGGATTGTCGTAGAGTTTCTTGTCGATGTCGATCTTCTTGCGGCTGGCAATGTCGATCAGGACCAGCTGTGGCTTGGCCAACTCGTCGCCGGGCTTGAGGTAGTTCATCTCATGCAGCTTGGGTTGCACCTGGCCCCGCGGCGATGATTCGACGAACTGGATCTTGCGCTCCTGAGCAGGCTTCACCCGTTGCAGCATCACCTTCCTGCTATCAGGCGACCAGAAGAACTGTTCGATATAGGGAATCTCTGCGGTACCATCTTTGGTCAGCGCTTCGCTCGCGTTCGACTTCACGTTGATGAGTTGCACATTATGATCCTTGACAGCCAGCTTCCACATACCATCAGACGACTCCCGTGATGCCCCCCGACCGAAACCGGACCGGCGTTGTGATGGTTGTGGCGAAGCAGGTTTCTTCGAGAGTTGATTGCTGACACGATCAAACTGCCAGCGCATGCCATCCACGGAAAAGAAAAGCAAATCAGGGTTTTTCTCCAATTCCACGGTGGTGAATGGCAGCTTGGTTGCCTTGATGGGCTTCTTCAGCTG
>CAYPJB010000502.1:0-3158 GCA_964410845.1 uncultured Bacteroidales bacterium
GAACTGCCTGCACTGGTGGCCCATAACAGGGAACAACTGGATCAACTCCAGTTCAGTGTCGGCCAAGTTTCATTTCAGGAAGCGCGACGACTAGCATGGGACAGCATCCAGCAGGCCACTCAGCACTGGTCAACTTGGGCAAATCATCCTGCATCACCGTTACGGCGGCCGCTGCTCATGACCGGGCATCAACCAGAACTCTACCACCCAGGAGTTTGGGCAAAAAATATCGCCATTCATCAGTTGGCTAAGAAACTAGGGGGCAGCGGTGCTAATCTGAATGTCGATTCTGATGTCGCTAAATCACTCGCACTCAAAATACCTGTGAACCAGGAAGACAGGCCAGATACTCAGTTGCCTCTGGGGCCACCACTATCGCCAAGACCTTATGAAGAATGGCAATGTCAGAATGAGGGCAGTTTTGCTGAAGTAGCCAATGCCTTCGAGAAGCTCTCGCATTATTGGCCCTGGCAACCGGCACTACCAGCTTTCTGGAAAATGGTTGTCGATCAAAAACACAAAACCACCAATATCCCCATCCGCTGGCTTCTGGCTCGACAGCAATGGGAACGTATCCATGGCGTCGCTAATCACGAATTCACCATGAGTGACTGGTGCAGCACGCCATTCTTCGAATGGCTCCTGCAGATCTTCATTCAAGATGCTCACCACTTTGCCACGGTCTACAACGAAGAATTGCTCCGTTATCGCCAGGAACATCGTATCCGCAGCGCTCATCATCCGGTAGCAGAACTGCTCATCCAGAATGATCTCGTCGAACTCCCCTTCTGGGCTTGGGAACGAGGCTCGTCTCAGCGAAGCCGACTCTGCGTCAGAAAACACATTAAAAGCTTCACCCTGGTCTCCCTGCAAGCAGGCAGAGAAACAGTGATATCCACTCAAGGCTTTGGATTCACGACACAGGGCCTGGCAGGTTGGAAGTTTCGCCCCAAGGCACTTATCACCTCGATGCTGTTCCGTCTGTTCGTTGCTGATCTCTTTGTTCATGGTATCGGCGGAGCTGTTTACGATGAACTCACGGACCGCATCTTTGCACGCTACTGGAAAGTGACGCTGCCCAGGTTTGCCGTTATCACAGCCACCATGCGATTGCCCTGGAACAGAGAGCCTATCGAGAATCACGTCCCCACAAGCATGCGACAAGAGCTTCGTAGCATGCAATGGAACCCGGATCGGTTTCTTCAGGATAATCACTCTTCGATTGTCAGCTTCCTGCGCGAAGAGAAAGCCCGATGGACGGACCATGAGGTGCCAGTTACCCAACTTAAAGAACGCCACGAACAATTGGACGTTATCCGAGCTCAACTACAACCGCTGATTGCAGACAAACAACAAAGTCTGCAAACACAAATCAATCAAACGCTTCACCAGGTCAAATGGGATCAGCATCATTTCAGTCGTGAGTATTCCTGGGTGCTTTACCCCGAAACGCTGATTAATGATCTGATTGCCGCTTTCCCTATCTGATCGACTGGAAATTGCGGTAGGGCCAATAAACCCAGATCGCTTTGCCGAGCAGCAACCGCTGAGGCACCTGCCCCCAATCCCGGCTGTCCTGGCTCGCCAGACTGTTGTCGCCGAGCATAAAGTACTCATCGGCATTGAAGCGATCGCTGGGGTGGCTGGCATCGACAGTTGGATAGAACCGAGGTGGCAGCATTTCGCCCCTGGTGTTCTCGATCTGTATGTTTTCGGGATAGAAAGGCAGCCATTCACGTCGTTTCACAGAGTGAATATCCCCCTTTTTGACTAACTGCTGAAAATCTGCCATCGTGACAGCAAGCGCCTGCTGACTGACATTTGCATCGAAATTGCGCACTTCACGAGCGTAGTAAATGTCACGCCAGAGACTGAGCTTGCGAACGACTGTTCTGGCATTCTGCGCCCCGAGCGAAGCGGGTACAAAATCGGCTAATCGCGGACCACGTTCTGATTCACTGATCTCATAATCGATGCCTTCACCAAATGGCAGCTTGCCATCGACCCAGACCGTCAGACGATTATCGAAGTTGGCAAAGCGAAGCTGATGGGTACCAACGCTGCTGACTTTGGTATCAGCATCCTTGCTGATGATCTGCTTCCCTTCCTTCATGAGTACCACGGTACACTTGCCCGAAGCCAGATCGAAACGGGCTTCGGCATTGACGATGCCCTTCTTCAGTTGCATCACAAACGTACCCTGGCTGGCCTGCACTTCCACCTCGGCATCGATCATCAGATCGCCTACCCAATCATGCGGGAACGAACCATTTTCATAATGGTTGTAGGCCATGAAATTGGTGATGAGGTAAGGCCCATCCACTTGCGGATAGTTTTGTGCAAAGCCTCTGCTGCCACTATTGGGGTGGAACTGGTGCTGATAGCGAAGCCAGTTCATGCTTTCCTTATTCGTACTCCGCCAGACTCTGCCAGCATCCACTGGTTCCCAAGCCGTCTGTCCGGCATCAGGCATTTCCCAACGTTCATTTGCTGGCTTCCAGGATGAATTGAGGGGGTGCGGATGTGCAGGGTTGAGCAATGAATTATCATTGACTAGACGACGCATGCGAAGCATCTTGTCGGTGGCTTTGCGAATGATGTTGAGCTTATCGCTCTCGACAAGGTAGATATCACCACCATGGATAGCGAGCTTCTCTCCGGGCAAACCCCATAACCGCTTGATATAGTTGTAAGCTCCAAAATCTTTCTGAGGCCCGAGCGGGTATTTGAAGACAACCGTCTCATGTCGTTCAGGTTTGAACATGTCGTAGATAGGCTTGAGGACGAGCACCTTATCGCCCCCTTCAACCGATTCCGCAGGATTCGAAACAATGTGCTGGCAGTTCGGGCAGCAGCCTTCCAGATGCAGGACTTTGCGGCCACCATCCACTTCGCGTTGTTCGAGGTTCTGACCGCCATTGGAAGCATTGACTGGATAGTTCTGCTGGCAGCGTGGGCAGGTCAGATACATGTGATCGCCCAGCAGCGTGGTAGCCATCGACCCGGTGGGGATGACGTACGCTTCTGCGACGAAAGCTTTCAGCATGAGAACCAGGAAAACCACGAAGGAGATGGTTTCAAATGTCTCACGCCAGCCATCGCGAACTTCTTCGTAAATGGGTTCATCGCTTTTGGAAGCAATCACCATGACAGGCGGA
>CAYPJB010000503.1:0-3145 GCA_964410845.1 uncultured Bacteroidales bacterium
GTGGCTCCTGCATGAAGGACAACACCCTGGCCAATGCCTTGCATCGGCTCGGGCACGAGTGCATCCTGATTCCGTGTTATACCCCGCTCCGCCTGGATGAACCGCAAGCTAACGAGTCGCCCATCTTCCTGGGTGGTCTCACCATGTATCTGCAACAACAATACAGCTGGGTGAGGAAGTTGCCTGGCTTCCTCGCCCGCTGGATGGCATCGCCCTGGCTGCTCAAGAAAGTGAGTGGTAGCGCGGTCAAGATTAATGCAAGCGACCTGGCGCCGATGACCGTCTCCATGTTGCAAGGTATGGATGGCAACCAGCGTTCCGAAGTGAACCGGCTCGTCGATTGGCTGGCTGATGACTTCAAGCCTGATGTCATTCTGCTGACCAATGTGCTGCTCTCCGGCATTGTGCCGGAACTGAAACGCCGATTGCAAGTACCTATTGTTACGACGCTGCAAGGGGATGATGTCTTTCTGGATGAGCTTCCTGCTGAAGCACGCAACGAGTGTATCCGTCTGATTCGCGAGAACTGCCAGCAGGTTTCGACTCACATAGCAACGTGCCATTTCTATGCCGACTACATGGCCAAGTACCTTGGACTGGAACGAGAGAAGATGGCTGTCGTCTATCCTGGGATTGAGACGAAACATTTCAGCCCAGTTGAACGTAACACCACATCACCACTCAAGATTGGTTACCTGGCTCGCATCGCTCCGGAGAAGGGGTTTCATGTACTCGTTGATGCACTCTGCAAGCTTCATCTGATGAACGATGTTCCCGCCTGGACCTTCGAAGCGGCAGGCTATTGTGCAGCCTACCGCAAAGACTATTTCGAAGAACAGCGAGCCAAGGCTCAGGCGGCTGGCTGGGGAGACCGCTTCAACTACCTTGGTGAACCCGATGGTGCAGGGAAGACGAAGTTCCTGCAGGGACTTGATCTCTTCTCGGTGCCTGCAACCTTTCAGGAACCCAAGGGACTGTATCTGTTGGAGGCATGGGCCACCGGACTTCCTGTCGTGCAACCTGATCATGGCTCCTTCCCGGAACTCATCGAAGCTACACAAGGCGGGGAGCTGTTCCCCGCAGGCGATTCAACCAAGCTGGCTGAATCAATACTGAAGCTGCTTCGAGATGCTGACCAACGACTTCGGTGGGGACAACAGGGGAGACAGGCAGTGAATGCCAGGTTCACTGCTGATGTGATGGCCCAGGCCACGCTGAGAGTGCTCGAGCATGCTCGGCAAACTTGAATGAAATCAGGAAGAAATGGCAAACATCGGATAACAGTTGCATTACAGGCCTGATAATTTCATCAGATTGACTGACTTATGTCACTGCCACGACTGGCATCACTGGCAGGTTCGTCATAATGCAGACGCTGAGGTTGCATGGAATGCACGGAAAGATTGCAGGCAAGTGGCAGGACACTTGTCTGGGTGTCATGATGCGGTAGCGGTTTATTGCCCCCATATCGTTACGCCTTCCGAGGGAGACTGGCATGGCCACGCCACGTCCTGCGTCCGCCTTACGCGCCATGAGGCTCATCTGCGAAACGCTCGAAGATCGCTTGCAACCCGATGCAGCGTTGTTGAATTCGCTTGCTGTGAGTGATTATCGTCACGATCAGATCCTGGTACAGTTCAAGCCCGATGCGGAACCAATGGCCCTGGCTGGAACGACTCTGGCCAGTTCTTTGAGTCTGGTTCCGGGGCTGTATGAAGTTGATGTGCCTGTCGGCATGGATGTTGGTGATATTCTCTCGACATATGCCGCTGATCCACGAGTGCTTTCCGCTCAACCGGATTTCGTCGTGCAAAGTGAAGCCTTGCCGAACGATCCGCTCCTTGGTCAACAGTGGGGCATCACAAACACTAACCCTGCTTACACCATCAATGCTGCAGCAGCCTGGGACAAAACCACTGGCAGCGGACGTACCATCGTAGCGGTGATTGACACCGGCGTCGATTACAACCATCCCGACCTTGCACCCAATATGTGGCGGAACACCGCTGAGATTGTGGGCAATGGCATCGACGATGATAACAATGGTTACATCGACGACATCTATGGCTACAACTTCGTCAACAACAATGGCAACCCGATGGACCTCAACGGCCACGGAACCCATGTCGCAGGTATTCTGGGTGCCCAGGGGAACAATGGCATCGGCGTGACAGGTGTGAACTGGGATGTGCAGATTATGGCTCTGCGCTTCCTGGATGCCAGCGGACGTGGTTCGACCAGCGATGCACTGCGAGCACTGAACTATGCAGTGCAGATGGGTGCCACGATCTCGAACAACTCGTGGACCTCGCCTGCTTACGATGCTGCCCTCGAAGCTGGCATCAAGAATGCAGGCCTGGCTGGTCACATCTACGTGGCTGCAGCAGGCAACTCAGGCCAGAATAGCGATATCAACAAGCTCTATCCCGGCAGCTACACCGCTGACAATCTGGTGACTGTGGCTGGCCTCGATAGTTATAATCGCCTGGCCAGTTGGTCGAACCGTGGGCAATCGGTCGAGATCGCAGCACCTGGCACCAGCATCTACAGCACCTTGCCCAACGGCAAGTATGGCTACATGAGCGGCACCTCGATGGCGACACCGTTTGTTACCGGGGCGATGGCACTGGTTCGGGACCAGAATCCGACCTGGACAGCACAACAGGTGATTCAACGTGTTCTGAGTACAGCAGATCAGTTATCAACACTCAGTGGATTGATCGGTGGTGGCAGACTCAATCTCGGTGCAGCAGTGACAAGTGCCAGCACTCCCGTGGAACCACCCGCTGCTGACACCACTGGCGCCCGGGTAACTGGATTGTCGTCGATCATCAGTAATAACCGCATAGTGGGTTTGCGTGTAACGTTCAGTGAAAGCATCCAAGCCAGTTCCTTTACGAGTGCTGATGTGCTGAGCCTGACTGGACCTGATGGAACCCTTGCTGTCACCAGCGTAACGCCAGTCGCGGGGAGCACGACGCAGTTCGATGTGCGATTTGCTGATCAAACTCGTACTGGCAACTACACGCTTACCCTGGATACCGGCATTCTAGATGACAAAGGTAACGCTTTGAATCAGAATGGGAATACTATCAATGGCGAAATCCCAGGCGATCGCTACACAGGATCGGTCACTTACACTGCA
>CAYPJB010000504.1:0-3141 GCA_964410845.1 uncultured Bacteroidales bacterium
TGTGGCCTGCTTCTCGGTAGGGAATTTGCACTCCACGATCAATCGATTCTGTGCCCGTTGCTGAAAATGCAACCGGTACACAATGGATTCCAGTTTCTCTTGAGCAAATCCTTGCGCTGCAATCAGTTGCAGGCAAAGAAGCAGGAGCAACCATCTCGAAGATGCTAGTAGCGTTCTCATGATGGCTCAGCTGATACCAGTGATTGTTCCTGCCTGGCTTGCCGTCTCAACTGGCCGCATGCAGCATTGATTTCAGAACCTTTGCGTTTGCGAACATGCACGAAGAGGCCTGCTTCCTGCAGTATTTCAACGAAGCGATTCAGCCGTTCATCGGTTGGTCGGCGATAAGGCAGCCCTTCCACTTCATTGAAGGGAATCAGGTTAATGTGGGCGCCTCGGCCTTTGAGAAGGGTTGCCAGTTGATCGGCTTCCAGCGGACGGTCGTTTACATCGCGAAGGACTACATATTCGTAGGTAACCTGGCGGCCTGTCCGCTTGAAGTAGTCGTCAGCTGCATTCAGAATTGCCTGCAGACCAGTCTTGTCGTTCGTGGGAACAATCTTGGTACGAAGGGCTTCGTTAGGAGCATGCAGGGAGACAGCCAGGCTGTATTGTTTGCCAGACTCAGCCAGTCGGCGGATTTTGACCGGAATGCCTACCGTCGAGATGGTGACATGCCGGGCGCCAATGCCAAGACCATCCTTGGCAGTAGCATTTTCAAGAGCGGCAAGCAGGTTATCAAGATTGGCCAGCGGTTCTCCCATGCCCATCACGACAATATGACTGATGCGATCTTCAGGCGGTAACAGGTTGCGAAGCAGAACCAGTTGTTCGAGTATCTCCCCGGGCTCAAGGTTGCGCATGACCCCGTTCAGGCCCGAAGCACAAAAGACACAACCCATCCCGCAGCCCACTTGGGTGCTGATGCATGCCGTTCTGCGAGCATGATCCGGAATCATTACGCATTCAATGTCCTCACCATCCCACATCTTCAGCAAGAGTTTGCGTGTGCCATCCGCTGCCAACAACGATTTAGCTGGCGTAGTTGCCAGAGGAATGAAGTGTTCTTTGAGTTGAGTTCGCAGTGCCTTGGGTAGATCTGACATTTCATCAAACGTCGTTGCCCGCTTGAAGAGCACCCAGCGACGGATCGCTTTCGAGTACCAGGGCTGAAAGCCTCGATCCTTGAGCCAGCGAGAGAGTTCCGTCGCTGATAGCTTAAGGAGCGGTTGGAGTTTGGGAGTTTCTTCGGTCAGTGGCAGCGGGGTAATCATGAACTCTATTGTAATGAACTGCGCTACTGATTTGTCATTTGTAGAATGATTGAATGAAACGTATCGTCGTCGCTATGTCTGGTGGAGTAGACAGTTCCGTAGCAGCATTGCTCCTGAAAGAGCAGGGCTATGACGTTGTAGGCGTCTTTCTGCGCACCGGCGTGGGTGAAACCCAGCGACCCGATCGGCGTCATCGAGGCTGTTGTTCTGCACTCGATGCCCGTGATGCCCGCAGCGTGGCTGACAAGTTAGGAATCCCCTGTTACTCGCTTGATTTTGCTGACGACTTTCGCCAGGTGATGAGCTACTTTGCTGATGAATACGTGCATGGCCGTACGCCTAACCCCTGTGTGAAGTGCAATAGTGAGATC
Organism: uncultured Bacteroidales bacterium; assembly: GCA_964410845.1. Classification (GTDB taxonomy): domain Bacteria; phylum Planctomycetota; class Planctomycetia; order Gemmatales; family HRBIN36; genus JAEUIE01. The sequence goes on from CAYPJB010000504.1 coordinate 1,646, forward strand.
AAGTTCGGCAAACTCTGGCAACTGGCCCAGTCGCTCGACGCCGACGGGCTGGCTACCGGGCATTATGCACGCATTGCAACAGTTGATGGCACATTTACTTTGCAGCGAGCCTTCGATCAGCAGAAAGATCAGACCTATGTACTCTTTGGCATCGATCCTCAGATAATTCCCCATCTGCATTTCCCCATCGGCGGCGTGACTAAAGCCCAGGTGCGTGAAATAGCACGGCAAGCAGGTCTTTTGGTTGCGGAGAAACCTGAGAGCCAGGACATCTGTTTCGTGCCTGACGGCAATGCAGCTGGCTTTGTGGAACGGGAATGCCCCGATGCCTTCATTCCAGGTCCGATAGTGGATGTTGATGGTACCGTACTTGGTCAGCACACAGGCATAGGCCAGTTCACCATAGGTCAGCGTAAAGGATTGGGTCTGGACCGATCTACTTTGCAGGGGAAGCGACGCTTCGTGCTGGATCTGGTGCCGAGCGAAGCCAAGGTGGTGATTGGTACTTCTGAAGAGGGAATGGTCGCAATCATCAATGCTGCCCAGGTGTCGTGGATGTTACCCGTTCAAGCTGGCGATCGATGCCTGGTGAAATGGAGCCATCGCGGGGAACGTCAGCATGCAACAGTGATGGAACAATCAGAGAACTATTTTCGTGTTCAGTTGGATGTGCCTGAATCTGGCATCGCCAGGGGGCAAGCAGTAGTGTTGTATCGCGATGAGTTCGTCATTGGTGGTGGCTGGATTGAGTCAACCCTGCAATATGCAACAAACCCTGCATAAGCAGGGCTTGTGGAATCTGTATCAGCGATGAATTACTTGATGCGATTGTTGAGTTGCAAATTCAATTGGCGTCGGCGGTGCCACCAGCCTCCTGCTGTGCCAATACCGATCAATCCCATTAACGCCAGGGTAGCTGGTTCAGGGACCGCAGCCATGGAAATCGTCAGACCGTAGAACTGGGTATCCAGAGCGGCGGCATCGGGATTTTCAGTGCCATTGATTCGGACAAAATAAGTACCGGCACTCAGCAGGCTGAAAACGATCTGTTCATCGCCGCCAAGCACCGTGTTGTTAGCTGTGGCAAGTATGGTGCTGCCATCAGTGCCGAACAGTGTTAATGTCATGTCAATACGATTGCGAGTGTTGAAAGTAAAGGCATTGCCATTACCTTGTGGACGAGCATCGTAGGAGATGCCGAGCGCTTCCAGTAGAACCGTCACGTTGCCTGCATTGGCAACTGAGAAGGAGAAGAAGTCGGTATCTGTTGCACTATCGATGCTGATGAAATCAGTTGCAGTAAACGCCACGACGGTGTTATTGTTTGCCATGTTCGTGCGTGGGCTGTTGCCAATCGAAACTGGGCTGCCAGGAATGACAGATCCTAAAGGTGTTGCACGGGTAGCAATATCATTACCTAGCCCGTTGTTGCTTTTCTCAAGAGCATCACCGTAACCTCGCTGAGCTACCAGAATGTCGTGGAATTGCGGACCATC
>CAYPJB010000505.1:0-3129 GCA_964410845.1 uncultured Bacteroidales bacterium
ATGGCAAGGCTGACAAGAAGCGGATCGTCCTCTCCGGGTTCGGCACCGAAGATACACACCACATGCTGCACACGCTCCGCTGGGGGCCTGATGGCCGCATGTACATGATGCAGAGCATCTACATTCACAGCTACATCGAAACGCCCCACGGCCCGCGTCGCCTGAATGCCGGGGGCATTTGGCGGTTCAAACCGCATACGATGGAACTCGACGTCTTCGCCCGCGGCTGGGTCAACCCGTGGGGCCTGGCGTTCGACCGCTATGGCCAGGCGTTCGTCACCGATGGAGCGGGCGGCGAAGGCATCAACTACGTCATCCCCGGTGGCTACTACGTCACCGCTGCCGACGCCAAGCGGATCTTCCCCGGCCTGAACCCCGGCTCGCCGAAGTTCTGCGGGCTCGAAGTCACCAGTGGCAGACATCTCCCCGACGATTGGCAAGGGAACCTGCTCACCAACGATTTCCGGGGCCACCGCGTCTGCCGGTTCGTACTGAAGGACGATGGTGCAGGCTTCGCGAGCATCGAGCAGCCTGAACTGATCAAGAGTACCCATCCCGCCTTCCGCCCGATCGATGTGAAGATGGGTCCCGACGGCGCGATCTACATTGCCGACTGGTACAACCCGATCATCCAGCATGGCGAAGTGGACTTCCGTGATCCACGAAGAGATGTGACGCATGGCCGCATCTGGCGCGTGACGGCGAAGGGCAGGCCACTGGTGAAGAAGCCTTCAATAGAGGGGGCGAGCACGAAGGATTTGCTGGTGGCGCTGAAGCAGCCGGAGCAGTGGACGCGGGACATGGCGAAGCAAGAACTATTAAGCAAAGGCAAAGATGAATTAGTGAAGGCGCTGCAGATGGAAGTTATCCCGCCGCAAGAGAACGACAAGAAAGCTCTCGAAGCTTACGAGAATTTCCTTCTTTCCGTGCAAGCCATTAGTTCAGCGATTCGAAACCAACTTACCGACAACGAGTACATCAGCCTGATTGAGAATCCTAAAAGCCCGCTCGGCTTCCTCAATGCAATTGCAGGATGGGCAGGGGATTCACCATTCTCAGCGTCGGCGATTCGTTTGATGCGGCTTCGATTGATCGATAACTCACAAACAATCGACGACAACGAGACTAAGCGTATCGGCAGTTACATTAAAACGGAATCGCCTCGGAACAGGTTGGAAATGGTCAGAATGCTAGGCCAACTCAAGAACCCGTTGGCAGTTACATTCGCATTGCGCGCCCTCAACCAGCCCATGGATCGCTTCCTCGATTACGCCCTCTGGCTCACGGTACGTGAACTGGAGCCACAGTGGTTGCCGGCGTTTCGTGCAGGGAAGTTGAAGTTTGATGATCCGAAGCATTTGCTCTTTGCCGTGCAGGCCAGCGGGTCGCCGGAATTGGTGGAGGGATTGCTGGCGTACCTGCAGCAGAACGATCTCAAGGGGGAAACAGCCGATGCGCTGTGGAACCAGGTGGCGAAGCTGGGTGGGCCGAAGGAGTTGCAGATTCTGTGGGAGCAGTGCCTGGATAGTAAGCTGAGTGACGACCAGCGACTCAAGCGGTTGCAGGCGCTGGAGGTAGCTAAGGCGAATCCTTCTGGGGAAAAGAAATCCTTGGAGCAGTTGTTGAACAGCAATCAAACGGCGGTGCAGGCGTTACGGCTAGCTGGCAAGTGGAAGCATGAGCCCTTGCGAGCGCTCGTGATGGAAACTGCCAAGTCGGATAGTAAGCCAATCGAACAGCGTCTGGCTGCATTGGATGCACTCGGCTCCTATGGTGCTGTGGATGCACTCAAAGAACTGACCAGTTCCAGGAATGCCAGTATTCAGTTGGAAGCACTGCTTCGCTTGATTCGCTTTGATCTGCAAGCAGCTTCACCACTAGCTGCCCGCTATCTGAGCCAGGCAAAAGAAGCCGATCTGAATCGACTGTTGCCTGCACTGCTTCAAACCAAAGGTGGCCCCCAGTCTTTCACCACAGCCCTGGAGAACGCCAGCGTTCCCCCCGATGTCGCCAAGATTGCTCAGCGCATCGCCCGTTCCACTGGCCAAGTGCATCAACCCCTCATTGATGCTCTCACCAAGGCCGGCAAGCTCACTTCTGCCAAGTGGGAAGCAACTCCCGTGGTGATGAAGGAACTGCTTGAGGCTGTTGCCAAGGAAGGTAGTGCGGCACGTGGCGAACTGGTCTACCGGCGCAAGGAACTCAATTGCCTGAAGTGTCATGGCATCGGGGGTTCCGGTGGGCAGATCGGGCCGGACATGACCAGCATTGGGGCGAGTGCGCAGCCTGACTACCTGCTCGAATCGCTGCTGCTCCCCAGCAAGGCCATCAAGGAAAACTACAACACCACCGTCGTTGCCACCGTCGATGGCAAAGTCCTCACCGGCATCAAGCAGCGGGAGAACAAGGACGAACTGGTGCTCCGCGATGCGGAGGGGAAGGACATCACCATTCCGACGAAGGATATTGACGACCGCAAGGATGGCAAATCGCTGATGCCTGAAGGGCTGGTCGATGGGCTGACGAAACAGGAACTGGTGGACCTCACCCGCTTCCTCACGGAACTCGGGAAAGTGGGCAACTACTCGGTAGGCACGGCTAGAGTCGCCCGCACCTGGGAAGTGCTGCAGCCCAATAAGGCAGCGAACGAAGCCATCCTTCGCAATCGCCTGGCAGGTGCGGTCATGATGCCAAACGGACTGGTATGGTCGTCCGAATACACCACCGTCGGCGGCCAGTTGCCACTCGATATCCTGCCCGATATTTACGTACGCAAGCGAGGCGAATGGTCTGGCGCCGACACTCAGATCGGCTTCGCCCGCACGAAGCTGGAATGTGGCACCGCTGGCGACGTGCAACTCGTCTTCAACGATGCCAAGGGAGTGCAGTTGTGGCTCGATCAACAGCCGGTCGAAGTAGCGAAGGAGACGAAACTCAAACTCACCCCGGGTAGCCATGTGCTGACACTGGCAGTGAACAAGAAGGAACGCAGCGACGGGGTAAGGGTGGAGTTGAAGGATGTCGCCGGCTCCGCAGCCCAGGCAAGATGGATACTGGGAAGGTGAGAGTACAACCCATGCTCCCCTCTCTCTCCCGGGGAGAGGGGCCGGGTTGTTACTCGTGTTCAAC
>CAYPJB010000506.1:0-3102 GCA_964410845.1 uncultured Bacteroidales bacterium
GCCTTTGTCGTTGAAAGTTCTACGCAGACGTCGGTGAAGAAATTGGCTCATGTGTCACCACTTGGTTGACGCAGCATAGCTAACCGGACATACCGGCAAGCTATGGCACCCGGTGCAAGAACACTGGCGGTTGCAACCCCCTCACCCCTCTCCCTCCAGGGTTCCAGGGGAAAGGGGAACCAGAGTTACTTCCCCAGCGAGACGCACACAATCTCCTTGTCATTCCTGGCGAAGCAGCATTTGTCGGCGAAGGCTGGGTGGCTCCAGACGACGTCTCTATTGAAACATTCGTTGGTGGGTTCGAGGATCTTGGCTCGGCTCAGTTCTTCGTAACCACTCGGGGTGAGTTTGGCGATGATGAGGTGGCCGGTTTCGCTGAAGAGGAAGAACTTGTCGCCATTCTTGACCAGGAAGCAGGTGCCTGAGTTGTTGGGGCGGGCGTCCTTTTTGCCGAAGGTGGCCTGCACGGTTTCCCAGAGTCGCTTGCCGGTCTTGATCTCGACGCAACGGAGTTGGCCGGGTTGATCGATGCCGTAGATGTAGCCGTTCTCGATGATGGGGGTGCTGTTGACCGGACAGACGGACTTGGTCTTGTCACCCTTCCATAGGACGCTGGCACCGGGCTTGGCGGTGTCGAGTTCGAGACAGGCAGAGACGAAGCCGATGCCACCGGTGAAGAGGTAGTTGCCTTCCACGCGTGGACTCATGATGGCCATGCTGTAACTTGGGGCGAGTGGTTCGGCCCAGAATTCCTTGCCGGTCTCGGGATCGTAGCTGACGATCTTGTCGGAGTTCCAGTGAATGAGTTGCCGGGTGCTGCCGATGGTGTAGATGGCTGGTGGGCAGTAGCCTTGTTCCTTGGAGGTGCCTGACTTCCAGATTTGCTCGCCGGTCTTTTTGTTGAAGGCGACCAGCACGCTGCCTTCGCCTCCGACGCCACAGATGACCTTGTCGCCATCGATGATGGGGTGACTGCAGAAGCCCCACATGGGCGATTCGGTCTTGTATTCCTTTTTGAGTTCCTTTGCCCAGACCTGCGAGCCGGTGTTGGCATCAAGACAGGCCAAGTGTCCTTCAGCGCCGAGGATGTAGACCTTGCCATCGTGAACGGTGGGTGTGCAGCGTGGACCGGAGGCGTAGGAGATGGCATAGGGAGCATCGTAGATGTATTCCCAGTTCTTTTCGCCCGTCTTGGCATCGAGGCAGAGGAGGCGTTCCTTGCCATCGAACTTGGCCCGGTTGCCGGGGTTGTTGTTGAGCTTGCCTTCACCACGAACGTAGTCGAAGACGTAGACCTTGCCGTTAGCCACCGCTGGGCCAGCGTAGCCACCGGCGAGCGGCTTACGCCAGAGAACCTTGGGGCCATCGGCGGGGAAGGCATCGATGGTGCCGGTTTCGTTCCAGCGACCATCGCGATTGGTGCCCATCCACTGAGGCCAATCTTCCGCGACGACGAGACTGACAGTGAACAAGCTCAGGAATGAGCAGGTGAGCAGACGAAGCATGAGTGAACCTCATTGGATATGAGACGTGTGGAGATGATTATAGGGGCTCCGAGTGAGGAAGTGGTGAAGGGGGAGTGTCTGTTGCCACCGACGAGTCGCCGGTGGGGGTTCTTGCGAAGGTGAAGGTCCAAGGCTGAAACACGATTAATGTCGCGAGACCTTCCCCCGTCATGGACGGAGGCTCAATCTGATGCATGCGAGGAATCGTGGCAGGGGTACGCGACCGGGTTGATGAAGTGCGTCCCTTTTCGTGGAAGAAGCTTACCCCTGTTCCATGCGAGGTACAGGGGTAAGCTTCTCTCACATCAGCGAGAAATCTCATCCCCGCTGGCCGCGTACCCCTGCCATGGCGGTGGCGTGACATAGGGGTGTTACCACTGTACTTAAGTATCCGTGGGAACATTGTCCCAATCGTCGCCCCAGCCAACGAGCCAACTCAAACCGTATCGCCTTTCGTAGACAACGCCAGGATGGAGGTCTTCAATGGGAGGCTCATCGGGTTGTGGTTCAATATACTTCCCGACACCTACAAGCTCAGCATCACGAACTCGCCAGTGCTGATGATACAGATGAGCTTCCATTTCGCTGATTTCTTGCGTGTTGCGAAGGCGTGCTGTGGATACGAACGAAAGTGGGTCTTTGAGTGCCTTCCGAACCATGTCGACATCAAAGACATCAAACTGCTCGTCTAGTGGTGGCATCTCAGAAACAGCATTCAGAGCCCACAGCAACGACACCATGGCTTCCGCTCGCCAGCTAAAAGCGACTCGCGATTCCTCTGACGGGGTCTCTTCTTCTACAAACGCAAGCTCAGCAGGCGAAAGGAACGGGTAGAGATTGTACTTCTTCGCCCACGCAGTACATCTCTCAGGATAATGCACCTTGCTAACGACAACGAGGAGAGCCAACACTCGCTGTGCGGTCTGTTCGGCAGACTTGAACGTCTGATCAGACATGGTCGCTCCTATGGTCGGGTAAAGCTCAAACAGGTTTTCTCCAATACCCTGGTTTGCGTCGTTGATGTGCGATAGCAACTACATAGATCGAATCGGCATCTTGAAGGTAGTGAATGTTGAAAGGGAAGCGTTTCATCGAATACAGGTGTGTTTCGGTTGCAGCATTGTAGGCAAAGGCATCAGGTGTGCGTCTGATAGCAAGGAAAGCTTTCTTCAAATGGGAAGTAAACTCAGTGCCTAATCCTGGGCGCTTGTCTTCGTAGTAGTCAACAATATCTTCGGTTTCAGTACTTGCCCTCAACGACACCACCAGCAGCTTCATTGAACTTTCCTGTTCAATCGAGCGAAAAGCTCATCCTCTGAAATGCATGCCATCTCACCAGCACGGAACTCAGCAACCCGTTGTTGAAGTTCTTCCTGCCACGCTGCTTCGACACCGGTCTCCTCCTCTTCCAGATGGGAGAGGATGTGATGAACCAGTTCGGCTCGTTCCGTAACACTCAACTGTTCGATACTTTGTTGCAAGGCATGGAGTTGAACTGACATGGCTGATTCCTTCTGTTTCAACAATATTCTATCACATTCCAGGAATGCGGTGCAATGAGTGATGATCGGTCAAGCGTAACACGGTAATGTGGTAC
>CAYPJB010000507.1:0-3061 GCA_964410845.1 uncultured Bacteroidales bacterium
CTACGGTTGCCGGCCCTTACCAAGAAGGATCTCGACGATCTCGCTTTCGTCGCCAAACATGCTGATATCGTCGAATTATCTTTCGCCAACAGTGCAAAAGATGTTGAACAACTCCAGAAGCAGTTGGAACACCTCGGAAGTCGCCCGCCAGCCATCGTGCTGAAAATCGAAACGCGTCGAGGTTTCGAAAACCTGCCGGACATGCTGCTAACTGCCATGCGATCGCCATCATGTGGAGTAATGATCGCACGTGGTGATCTGGCTGTTGAAAGTGGCTTTGAGCGTCTGGCAGAAGTACAGGAAGAGATCCTCTGGATCAGCGAAGCCGCTCATGTCCCAGTGATCTGGGCAACCCAGGTTCTGGAATCGCTGTCCAAAGAAGGAATGCCGACGCGGGCCGAGATAACTGATGCTGCCATGGCTCACCGAGCCGAGTGCGTCATGCTCAACAAAGGTCCTCATGTACTCAGTGCTGTCGAGGTTCTGGACGACATCTTAAGGCGAATGCAAGCGCACCAGGACAAAAAACGTTCCATGTTAAGAGAGTTGCAACTGGCACACACCCTGTCGGTAAAAGATTCGAAGAATCTAGACCATCGTAGCTCCATCTCTCATGAATCCAAGCATTAACTGAACAAGTTAAACACCTCTGGAATTACTTTGGCGACACTTTGCTTAACTTGAAACGATACTCTTTCCCTGTCTGGAGTTGTAACGAGAGATGAGCTTGCTTTCCTTCTCGTGCAGGCAGCCACAATCGAAATGGACCGCCATCACTCTTCCTGCATACCAGTATTATCTCTTCGCGGTTGGCCGTGATATCAACAACTGCCCCCTGCACATGCACCTTTGTCACAGTCAAGGAAGGCCAGTCCCTGGGTAGGCGTGGCAGCACCTCCAGACCACCAGGCCGAGGAGAGCAACCCAGAAAGCCATACAGCATCACTTGAGGCAGCAACACGCTTTCGAGGAATTCCTGATCCATACCCAGGCCACCGGGTGGTCCACCTCCCTGCAAGGTCCCCCGCCCCGGCTTGGCATAGTATTTTCGATAGCCACCTTCCTGCGTCACATCGTTGAACCAGTCGAGTATCTCTCGCAATCGTTGCCAGGCATCGTCCGGACCACGAGTACGCAGACGAGCCATCAGATCAAAGTAACTGAAACCAAGCACAGCTCCGCCGTCCTGCACCTGCCCACCCCAGGGTATACTTTCCGGATCATGCCAGACCCAAACATATGTTTCGATATTACGACGAGTTGTCGATCGTGCACCGAAACGCCAATGGTAAATGTCGGCTCCTGTCGAGGTATCGCCAGCAATGATGCGTTCGCCATTGATCCATGCGAAAATGCTGCGGGCCTGTTCATCAGTCGCTAACCCGTAGTAGATGGCTTCCATATTGACAAAGGTGAATCCATAATCATATCGCTGTCCAGCGAGATCGATCCATCCAACAAACCGACCTGTCTCTTTGTTCCAGAAGTACGAAGAAGCATTTCTTCGTACCGTGTCCGCCAACGTAGTTAACGCCTGACACCCCTGCTCTGTCTCAGCTTTCGGCAATTTCCATGCTGGATGCTGAGTGATTGCCTGCTCCAATGCAGCCATCCGGCACAATGTATCGTAGAGGTAGATAGTGGCCAGCGCATCATGTCCACCAAAGGGAAGTAAATCCCAGTAGTTGTTACCCACTCCCAAACCGATCCGTCGCTGTTTCGCTTTGCCAGGTGAAAGCAGAAGGCCGCTTCGGCCATCATGACCCACCCAGTTCACCACAACATGCTGGTATTCTCGCACCTGGAATTCGTTCAAGACAAAGTGTAAAGCTCGCCGCATGCGTTGGATGTTATCACGCAAATAATCAACATCAGTCGTCCAATGGAAATACTCTGTTGCCCCTCGGATGAAGTTGAGATTGGTAATGGGATGACGAGTATCAATGGCGGTAATCAGCGACTTCAGTGTTATCTTCGCACCTGCCCTGACTGGAAACGTCAAACGCAACCGAGTCAGGATACCGGCATACCCCGGCTGACCATAAAGCGGTACATTGGTGTACTGCACTCCATCATGTTCGCTGAAGGTTGCAAAAGGCTTACCCCTTTCCGGCTTCCAGGATGATTCACCCTGCAGTTGCCAGCAGAGCGAAGGCTTGGCGGTATCGCTCAGCCCTTGAGCAGCCCACTCCAGTCGGATAAACGGCGCCACGATTGTGCCACATGCAAATGCTGGCGTGGTCAACGTTATGGTTGGACCGGTGGCTCGTAGCTTCAGCCCCTCTTCCGCAGTGATGGCTTCTACCGCAGCACCATTGATCTCCCAACCCTTGGTATCAGTTAGCGCTTTCAAGCCAAAATGTTGAATGGCCCAACTCTCGTTCTTCACCGAGAAGTGCCAGCCTACTCCGGTACTCTGCTGGTAGGCTGGGAACGGCCAGCCTTCGCTATGAGCCATGCCGCGATGCTGCTGCATAGAGACGTAACCTTCGGAATCAATGCGACGGCGCAGCACGCTGGCACGGTAGTGATCCCGATTTCGCTTGGCGGTACCATCTGCATCGGTACCTGGCCAGAGATTGGCGAGCGGCAACCAGGCATCCCACAGTGTGCAAGTGGTGAATGCCTGGGAATGATGCAAGCGATGCATCTCCTGAAGCAGTTTCATCTCACGTTCAAAGCCTGGGACGAGATATTGAGGAAAATTCTCAACATCATGAGGCTGAGGATCGGCAATCAGGGTGTTAGCCGTGGAAGCACCTAAGGCTAGAAGACAGTTGCCAAGAAAATCGCGACGGTGGGGTTGTGGCATAGGAATGATCGGAAGGCATTTGCAGTTTGAAAACTCGAACTGCAGATTCACGCAGTTGAAGGAATACTATTGATGCAATAGTCATCCACATTCGGATTCATTAGTTAATGAGATAGCCTGTTCCTCCTCATACATCCACCTGATCTCACCATGAAGTCACTTAAAAGCTCCCGGCGATCATTTTTGAAAACTTCTGCAGGTCTCGTAGGGACAACACCTTTTATGGAAGACTTGGTTCACGCTGAACCT
>CAYPJB010000508.1:0-1179 GCA_964410845.1 uncultured Bacteroidales bacterium
CACCGCCTAGAATGTAAAATCCAGAGTTGTCTGTCGGTGTTGGCGAAGGTGCAGCAACAACGGGATACGGCAAGTCCGCAATGCGTTTCCAGCCTTTTCCGGCATCGAAGCGATAGGCATCTTTGAGATACTGTCGATGGATCATTCCAGGTTTTGCAACTACCAGGTCTGCACCACTAGCTATCCAAAAGGCACCATCGAATCCAGTTGCTGTAGCAAGCATTCTGCCAGACCCGGGAAGGGATTCGATTGTTTCCCACTGGGAATGACCAACAGATAGGTCCAGTCGGAAGACCTTATTTAATGTCGTTGTTGCATCCGGACTTTCCTGCCCGCCAGCAAGATATAGGTAGTTACCAACTAAGGCCCCACAGGCGTTGGCTACCGGGAATGGCAGTGATGCTAGTCTGGTCGTTCTCAACTGATCATTCTGCCATTCAAGACGGAACACATCCGAGTAATGTCGGTTCTCGTCACTTCCTCCAGCGCATATTACTCGATTATCATGTGTTACACTGACTCCGTAACCCAAAGGCCTGGGTAACTTACCGACGACTCTCCATTTCGCTGTTGCCCTGTCTAAGGCAAAAACCGTGTCGTGCCAAACCTTCTTTCCACCATCCCATGGTCTCTTATCAGGGAAGTTGGTGCCGCCAGCAACCAAAACTACTTCATGACTCACGCCGGCGAACGATCCTGCGAATCCCTCCTTGTCGGGAAGTGGAGAGAGTGTTGACCATTGCCCTGATGAGATACAAGGACATGCTGAGAGTAATGCAATTACCCAGAATGTCCTCATCGGGAATTCTCCAGCAACTGCCAGCAATACCACAGCATACGGGGAAGATGGAACGGCCCTTTCCACATGTTGCCTTTGAGCCTTGACGAAATGCGACCATCCCGATGAAGGTAACCATACCATTCGCCATGTTCTGCATCGGGGAAGTGATGGAAACTCCATTCGTGAACCTGGCTATGCCACTGGGCATACTTCTCGTCGCCTGTTAAAGACCAGGCAAGCAGTGTGGCTATGATGGCTTCGCAATGTGGCCACCAGAATTTCATGTCATGCCAGTATTCCTGTACCGGCAGGCCGCGCAAATCGCGGAAGTAAAAGATGCCGCCGAACTCCTCGTCCCAGCCTCGCTTCCACATGTAATCCAGGATGGTGATGCCAAG
>CAYPJB010000508.1:1279-3061 GCA_964410845.1 uncultured Bacteroidales bacterium
GTCATGTCGCCAAGATTGCTTCGAAGTTCCTGTGCGATATTGATGGCAATCATCAACGGTCCAATGCCCATCATCGCACGTGTACGAGGCTCCACTTTCGGTGGCATCTTGCCGGGATCAAACGAATATGACAGGTAACTATCGAAAAATCTGAGCGAGTCTTCTGCTGCCTGAGCATCACCGGTTGCGTAGGAATAGGCGGAATTGGCGATAGCAGCAAATGCTTCACTGTAAACGTAACGCCGCATCCGTAATGGTTGACCATTTCGGGTGACGCTGAAGAACAGCTTGCCATCCGGCGCGGCGCCGAATCGGCGAATGAAGTCAATTCCACTTTTGGAGACATCAAGCCAAACAGGATTACGCTCTACAGTGTTGTATAACGTGGCGAACATCCATGCACCACGACCCTGGAACCAGATTGACTTATCAGAATCAAGTACAGTCCCATCACGATCCAGGGCTGTCAGATATCCTCCCAAATGACGATCCAAGCCGTGGCGCAGCCAGAATGGAATGACGTCATCAAGTAGAGCATTACGGTAGTAGGACGCTAGCTCGGCTCGACTTGTTGTTGTTTGTAGTTTCACGGATATTCGCCAACGGTGTCGTACTCCTTTGTAAACGCCAGTGCAGCAAGCTGCAATGCATTTCAACAAGAATGCGCGTTGAACATGACGCAGATGACATCAAGCGTGCTAGCTAAAAAGCGACGACACTGCTTGTGCCTGGACCAGTTCTCGCGGCTGGTTCAGGTGATTATAGACGATGGTGTGCGGATCAATGCCAAAGGCGTGGTAGATGGTTGCCAGGATCTCAATCGGATGCACGGGATCCTTCTTCGGACTGCTGGCTGTCTTGTCAGATTCGCCATGCACGTAGCCACGCTTGATGCCTGCTCCGCCGAGAATGGCGGTATAACAGTATGGCCAGTGGTCGCGGCCATCAGCACTGTTGCCATTGCCAGAAGTGCTCACGCCCTTTTGTGGACTTCGTCCAAATTCACCAATCGTGACAACGAGAGTATCGTCAAGCATGCCACGCTGATCCAGATCGGTAAAGAGAGCTGCCAGGCCGGTATCGAGCATCGGGCCAGACTGGTTCTTCATACGCTTGGTCAGATCGACGTGGTGATCCCACGAGTGATTGTCAGAGTTAGCCACCTTGGGCCAGATGACTTCGACGACACGTGTGCCAGCCTCCACCAGACGGCGGGCTAGCAGCAAGCTTTGTCCGAACGTATTGCGACCATAACTGTCACGGAGGTTGGCAGCTTCCTGGCTGAGGTCGAATGCTTCGCGAGCCTTGCCTGAAAGCACCAGGCTGAGTGCTTTTTCATAGTACGGTCCGAGATTGTATTCCTGGACAGCCTTGTCAACTTCAGGCATTCCTGCGTTGATGGTGTCGCGCAGCTTTGCTCTTCTCTGCAAGCGGGAGGCAAAGACTTCGGGCCGGAGCTTGAGATCATCGATTCTGATACGTTCCATCTTGGACATATCGAGATCATCGCCATCCGGATAGAGCGTATAGGGATCGTACGCCCGGCCAAGGAAGCCAGCCGTCCCACCTTTGCCTACGACATTCGATTCCTGCAGCGGTCGAGGCAACATGACGAAAGGCAGCATCGGTGTTTCAGGCGGTTTGAGGCGGGCGATGTTCGAGCCGAAGTTGGGGAAGTCCTTAGGATCAGGTGGTTCGAGCTGGCCTGATGGACTGACCTTGTCTGTTGTATAGCCGGTCATCAGCTGATAGATGGCTGCTGTATGATTGAAGAGTCCGTTG
>CAYPJB010000509.1:0-3012 GCA_964410845.1 uncultured Bacteroidales bacterium
GTTGTAGTTCATGTCTTGATGGGGAATAAGGCCGATAGGATTTGATAATCTCCAGCGCTTCCTCGTAGCAATGCACCACTTCCAGGCAACGAGCAATAATCGATTGATAGAGATTGTTGCAAGGAACCTGAAAGCCCACTTCTTTTGCCACCTCTCGGGCAGCGGAGGAGAGTTGATGATAATTCAGGTTCACCCGTGCCAACGGCCCCACGTGGTACCCTGATCGGTCTGGCAGTTGAACCGAATGAAGTGCGGTACTGTGAGCTACATGTTCTTCTTCGAAAGTCGTCTCGTAGTCATCCACTGAGATGGATATCCCCTGAGTGGAGCCGATACGTCCTTCATTCATGGGATACTCGTCTGGATGGACGAGAGATACCATCTCGTAAGCTGGTTCGAAATCCGGAAAGGGAAATGAAGCTACCCACCTGGTAGCGTCGATTGCTGCCTGCAGGCCCCACTCGAAATCAGGGATCAGCCTGGCAAGCTCTTCGCGACGGGGAGCGCGATAGAAACCGCCCACTGCGACATTAACTGGATGGATGGCCCGACCGCCGAGCGCTTCGAGTAATTCGTTGCCGTGCTTTTTCAGTCGCAGTCCACGGGTTACTTCTTGTGGGAATTTCTGCGCAAGCTCGATGCCGCTGTTGCAGTCAAAGAAGTCAGGAGCATGCAAGAGATGTACATGCAACACATGGCTTTCGATCCATTCAGCACAATAAAGCAGTCGACGGAGTTTCCTGATTTCCGGCGAGACCACAATGCCAAGTGCTTTTTCCAGTGCATGAACCGAACTCATCTGATAGGCAACCGGGCAGATGCCGCAGATGCGAGCCACGATATCGGGCACTTCTTCCAGAGACCTACCCTGTAGAAATGCTTCAAAAAACCGAGGGGGTTCGTAAATGGATAGCTGCACCTCCTCGATTACATCGCCTCGTACGCGGACGTGCAATCCACCTTCACCCTCGACACGGGTCAGTGCCTTTACTTGGATCGTTCGCGTTTCACTCATGATGCCGATCCTACCATGGGAAGAGATAAGGATCTTCTGCCATCGAGTTGGCTGCTGGCATCGCGAAATACAGGCGCATCTGCGTTGTAGTTTCGGATTAATGGCAGCAGTTGTTCCGAGGTAATGCCTTGCTTCTGATAATAATCAAGTAGGCTGGACGTGTTAGACTGGTGTGATGGGCCAAAACAAGTGTAACAGCCACGGTCATAGGCTGGGCAAATAGCACCACAACCAGTGTGAGTGAGAGGTCCCAGACAAGGTACACCTTGGGCAACTGCAATACAAACGGTGCCTCGCAGTTTGCAGTCAAGGCAAACACTGTGCGAAGGTAGTCGTGGTCGCTGCCCTGCGACGAGCTTGCGAATCACATCCACTAATTGATGGCGATTAATCGGGCAACCCCGTAGTTCATATTCGACTTTCACATGGTCAGCGATCGCTGTCGAAGTGGCAAGGCTGGATATGTAGTCTGGCCTGGCATAGACAGCCTGCAGGAATGCTGCATGATCTCCCCAGTTACGAAGCGATTGAATACCACCTGACGTTGCGCAGGCTCCGATGGTGATGAGTATTTTCGATTGCTGACGGATGTGTTGAATCCGCTCACGATCATGTGGTGTGGTTATTGAACCTTCGACGAGCGTCACATCATAAGGACCTTCGATGATGGTGCTGCTTGCTTCCAGGAAATAAGCGATTTCCACCATGCCTGCAATCGTCAGAAGCTCTTCTTCGCAATCAAGAAGCGACAGTTGACACCCATCGCAAGAGGCGAACTTGAAGACGGCTAATTTCAGCTTGGTGAAAGCTAGTGTCTGCATCAAAGCCCATGCACTTTCATGAAGTGAGCAATATGATCATGGCGATACACGGGGCCATCTTTACAAACGAATGATGGTCCGAGCTGGCAGTGGCCACACAGACCAATGGCACAGTTCATATGCCGTTCCAGCGACACATATATCTGTTCTGCTGTTAGCCCTCGGGTCATGGCTGCCTTAGCTACAAAATGCATCATGATTTCCGGTCCGCATGTCATCAATATGGTTTTGTCGGGACGATGGATTTGACAGTTGTTCAGTAGTTGAGTGATCACCCCTACTTGTCCAGTCCATTGAGTGTCGGCGCGGTCAACGATGGTTTCCAATTCGATTCCCGCCTGTTGCCATTTCTCGTATTCACCGGAGTAGAGCAGTCCAGCAGGAGTGCGGGCACCATGGAGAACTCTCAGTTTACCATACTTTGCAGGATGCTGAAGCACTTCGTGGATCACCGGGCGTACCGGAGCCAAGCCTATTCCCCCAGCAACCAGGATGATGTCTTTACCAAGGCACTCTTCTATTGGCCACGATGTGCCGAACGGACCACGCAACCCTAACACATTACCAGGTTGGCACTGTGCAATGCTGTGGGTAACATTCCCTGCTTCGCGTATGGTGTGATGCAGCACCTTGCCAGTCATGCCACTCAACGAGATAGCTGCTTCCCCCACACCTGGCACATAAACCATATTGAACTGTCCAGGTGCAAACTGGTACTTCTGAGCTGCATTCTCCAGTTCAAAATCGTAGGTAGCCACTCCTGATATCTCTGGCTTCACCTGGACAAGACGGGCAGCCATGATTTGCCAGGGATTATTGGCACTGCTCATGACAGGTCTCCCGGAAGGGAAGCATCTACCATGGGTAAGGACTGCCTGATCGCTGTAACTTCTTCGGTGATATCGATTCCTACCGGGCACCAGGTGATGCATCGGCCACAACCGACACATCCAGACATTCCAAACTGGTCATGCCAGCTTGATAACTTGTGGGTCATCCATTGGCGATAGCGATCGTGGATGCTTTGTCGAACCGTACCACCGGTAGTGTAACTGAAATCAACATTAAAACACGAATCCCAATGGCGTACGCGATCGACATGATCGCCAGTCAGATCAGGTACCTCTGTCACAGTTGAACAGAAACAGGTTGGGCAGACCATGGTGCAGTTGGCAC
>CAYPJB010000510.1:0-2987 GCA_964410845.1 uncultured Bacteroidales bacterium
CAATGTCCGACAGCTCCGCAATGCCATCGAACGAGCCAGGATTCTTGCGGATAATAACGTCATCGAGCTTACCAATTTCCCACCGGAGATCGTTGAAACAAGCGAACGTCAACCTGCACTTTCAGCAAAGGAATCACTCATTCTGGGTGAGATGACGAGACAACACGTCATCGAATCGCTCGAGCGCGCACAGGGCAACAAATCGCAGGCAGCCCAATCGCTGGGTATCACACGTCGATCGCTTTACAGGTTGCTCGAAAAGTATGGCATTCCTGCATGACAGTGTTTACCATCTCACGAGTGTGCGTATCCGCACACATCATCAAACTCGCACACAATCTACCATTAGAAACTAGCCCAGAATGATCTTCCTTCGTTTGGTACATGAATTGCTTACCTGATGTTTGGGAATCATTGATGCCTTTGCAAGGAACCGTGTTCCATGAGCCAACAGACTGGTCAGTCACCAGGCGTTACACTCGAAGAGTTCAAGTACGATGACAAGATAGTGCGAGCTTTTGCGCTGATCACCTGCGTCTGGGCAGTGGTTGCAATGCTCGTTGGAGTTGTCGTTGCGTTGCAACTGGTGCTCCCCGCGTTAAACCTGGGATGGACATTCACCTCTTTCGGCAGACTTCGTCCGCTGCACACCAATGCAGCGATTTTTGCTTTTGGTGGCAATGCGATCTTTGCTGCTGTCTACTACTCCACTCAACGGCTCTGTAAAGCACGCATGTGGAGCGACACACTCAGCTGGTTGCACTTCTGGGGCTGGCAACTCATCATCCTGGCTGCAGCTATCACTCTCCCGCTTGGACTCACTCAGGGAAAGGAATATGCCGAACTGGAATGGCCCATTGATCTGGCTATCGCTCTTGTCTGGGTTGGCTTCTTTGGCGTGAATTTTTTCATGACTCTCGCTGTGCGACGTGAGCGACATATGTATGTCGCATTGTGGTTCTATATAGCGACTATTGTGACAGTTGCAGTGCTGCACGTCTTCAACAGCCTGATAGTGCCAGTGGGATTATTCAAGAGCTACTCCATCTATGCTGGCGTGCAGGATGCGTTCATGCAATGGTGGTATGGCCACAATGCAGTAGCCTTCTTCCTGACGACACCGTTCCTGGGGCTGATGTATTACTTCCTGCCCAAGGCGGCAGAACGCCCTGTGTTTTCGTACAAGCTCAGTATTATTCACTTCTGGTCACTGGTCTTTATCTACATATGGGCTGGCCCGCACCACTTGCACTACACCTCCATGCCGGAATGGTGTACCACGCTTGGCATGCTCTTTTCACTGATGCTCTGGATGCCTTCCTGGGGCGGCATGATCAATGGCTTGCTCACCTTACGGGGAGCATGGCGCAAAGTGACAGAAGATGTGGTTCTCAAGTTCTTCGTGGTAGGCATTACCTTCTATGGCATGGCAACCTTTGAAGGACCCGTGCTGTCAATCAAGTCTGTCAATGCACTATCCCACTACACCGATTGGACCATCGCACATGTTCACAGTGGAGCACTTGGCTGGAACGGCATGATGACTTTCGGCATGATCTACTGGCTCCTGCCGCGTATCTTCCAGACCAAACTCTTCAGTAAGAAACTGGCTGAATGGCATTTCTGGCTCGGCACCATTGGCATCCTCCTCTACATCGTTCCTATCTATGTCGCGGGTTTGACCCAGGGGCTCATGTGGCGGGCAATCGATGAGCAAGGCAACTTGATGTATCCCAAGTTTATCGAAACGGTCATGGTGCTGATGCCGATGTACTGGATTCGAGTAGGTGGTGGCACACTCTTCTTACTGGGTGCAGTGCTGTGCCTCTATAACTTCATCCGTACCTGGATGACTCGGCCTGCCGTCTATGACGAGCCTATCTATACTGCCCCCAAGCTTACGAATGACTATGTCGACGATCCTGCACCGGTATCCA
This sequence comes from uncultured Bacteroidales bacterium, assembly GCA_964410845.1. Lineage (GTDB taxonomy): Bacteria > Planctomycetota > Planctomycetia > Gemmatales > HRBIN36 > JAEUIE01. The sequence goes on from CAYPJB010000510.1 coordinate 1,938, forward strand.
AGCTCGAGGCAGTACTCGAAGCTGGCAAGAAGCTGGATGTCTGGTCGACTCTCTGGTGGCATCGTCGCTGGGAACGTCTGCCGCTCAAGTTCACAGTCTGGGTAGTGATAGCAGTAGTGTCAGCTACGCTCTTTGAACTGGTTCCGTCGTTCCTGATCCGTTCGAATATCCCTCCACTGTCAGGCGTGAAACCTTACACGCCACTCGAGGTAGCTGGACGTGATCTCTATGTTGCCAATGGCTGTTACAACTGCCATTCCCAGATGATCCGGCCTATACTTGCAGAAACCAAGCGTTACGGCCCTTATTCCAAGCCTGGTGAGTTTGTCTATGACCATCCATTCCAATGGGGATCACGACGCATCGGCCCGGATCTGGCTCGTGAAGGTGGCGCTCAGAATGCTCTCTGGCATACCACCCACTTCCGTGAGCCGACGAATACGAGTCCCGGGTCGATCATGCCAGCTTATCCATCGTTCGAGCAAACAGAGCTGAACTTCAAGACCATTCCAGAACGCGTTCGGGCTCAGAATTTCCTGGCGGGTGGCAATGCCTATAAGCCATCTGACATCGAGAATGCAGAATCGATTGCTCTCGCACAGGCCAAGCAAATTGCCAACGACATCATTCAGCAGAATGGTGGACCAGGCAGCCTGCCCAAGAATCTGGAGAAGACTCAGCTAGTAGCCATGATTGCTTACCTGCAACGGCTAGGCGTTGAGCAAGCAGATACGCCTGCTGTCAAGCCAGCGACACCTGCCGCTGAAACCAAACCCGTTGCAGCAGCCAAGTAAAGGAGACATGCATGATACGCGAATTGATGAAGTACCTGGATGCCTCCTTCTGTGCTGAAGCTGCCCTGGTACTCTTTTTCCTGGTGTTTATTTCGGTCAGCATCCGCACGATGCTGTTTACCAAACGAACTGAAGCCCATGCCAACGCCATCATCCCTCTTTCTGATGGCACGGAGGTGAACCACGTATGAGCGAGCAAGCCAGCAAACCGATGGATCACCTGAAAATGTCGGTTATCGGGTTCTCCCACAGGGAA
>CAYPJB010000511.1:0-2981 GCA_964410845.1 uncultured Bacteroidales bacterium
CGAATGTTGGATTCCCCCGATCGACCCTGCATTAAGCCTCATCCTCGGTACCAACAAAAAGGGTGGCCTGCATCTGTTCCAACTCGATGGTCGTCAGATAGGCGTGGCAAGTCCGACTGCACACCCGAATAACGTCGATGTGATTTACGGGTTCCCTCTCGCCCAAAAGCCCACTGACCTTGCCATCAGTCTCTGTCGCGACAAAAAGCTCCCTTGCGTTCGAGTCTGGAAGATCGACCCTAGCACGCGAACGTTAGATGAGATTTCCGGCACCGATGGCATCAAGGTATTCAACGGTGACGTCGGCTACGGCTCTTGTGTCTATCACAGCCGCAAGACTGGTAAGTTTTACTTCTTCGTGAACCACAAAGACGGAAGATTTGAACAGTACGCGCTCGAAGAGGCGGGCGAGGGCAAAGTGAAGGGTACAAAAGTCCGCAGCTTCAAGGTTTCATCACAGGCTGAGGGGTGCGTTGCCGACCAAGAAACGGGTGCACTCTATGTGTCAGAAGAAGCCGTTGGTCTCTGGCGTTTCTCAGCTGAAGAAGATGGTGGGGACGAAGGCCGACTCATCGCCAAAGTTGGTGATCATGGTCTGACCGCAGACTGTGAGGGTGTTGCGATCTATTATGCATCAGGGGGCAAAGGGTACGTCATCTTGTCCAGTCAAGGGAATAACACCTTCAAAGTTTACGACCGTGGTCCACACAATGCCTTTATTGGGACTATCGACCCCGCAGCCGGCAAACTCGGTAAGGTCTCTGGTACTGATGGGCTAGACGTCACTAACCGGCCTCTATCCCCTCTCTTTCCCAAGGGAGTTCTGATACTACAGGACGGCACCAAAAGGCCAGAGGGACAACGATTCAAGCTCTATCCATGGGAGGACGTGGCAGGCAACCGCTTGATCATTGACACCGATTATCGCCATCGTTAGCAACTGGCTGTCTTTTCAGCCAATATCTTGAAGTGTCTCTTTCCGTGTTCGTGGTTGTATCCGTTCTCCAATGCTCGAAATTGACTTTGTATTTCGCTTGTCGAAATAGTCGGGGATTCAGCGCAAGCCAGCAGAGGCTGTGCGTTCTAATGGCGTAAAGTATCTGTTTTGTCGGGAATTACCCCATGACCGCCACCCATCCTCGCTGGCAGGATTTACTAACGAAGTTACTGCACCAGGAGCACCATGAAGCTGTCAGCAGCGAAGTAGAGCCTTACCAGGCCCAGCCGGCACTCGGGGTAGACCTGGGGCTGATGTGGAATGAAGCCATGCTTCCCGGCACCTTGCTGGCAGCAGATACCCCGCCTATTGCCAGTCGTTACCCCTCTGGATGGCAGGCAGCCCAACATCAACATTGGGGAAGCCCGTTTCCCTGCTCTATTGGCCTTGCTCCGCAATTCCTGCAGAATCTCGAAGGCATCATCTCGGATGGCAGAGGTTTTTTTGAACAGTCACGTCAACCGATGACCAGTTCCACGTCTTTTGAACCGACGCTGGAAACGAAATCTGTCATTTCCCAACTGGCTCTCGCCCGCCTGGCTGGTGATGTTGAATCCACAAACCGTCTCATCGACCAACTCGATGGTGAAGACCTGCAAAAGAATGAACGTGCTGCCCAGCTTTGGCTGGCAGGTGATCGTCAATCAGCCCGCGACCTGTGGGATGGTCTGCCCAGCGAGAACCCCGTTGTGGCATTCAACCAGGGTATCGCTGCACTAGCCGCAGGCGAGACTGCAAAAGGGCGAAAATGTCTGAATCGTGCCGTCAAAGGTTTTGACGATACGACCGGTTGGAACCACCTGGCAGCCCTCTACCTGGCGGTAGTGGAGTAAAATAGACGCAGTATCCAGTTGCATCTACTTTAGAACAACTTGCTCCACCGCATCTCACTGATTTGCGGTCGTGGATTCTTGGCCAGCTTGATCGCCATGTCAGCCATCCCCTGCACTACCCAATCGAAGTAGTAAGGTGTCAGGCTGTAGATATCCATATCGGGTGCCGGGTTCATGAAGTCGATGGCGTAGGGGATGCCATCTTTCACTGCCCATTCCATCGAGTTCATGTCGTAGCCGAGTGCCTTCACCAGTTTCAGTGAATCAGCAACGATTCGCTGGCGAATCGCTGGCGTGGGGTATTCCAGGTCTTTGTGATATTTGCGTTCCTTCGGATCGTACTTGATTGGCTGAACCACTTCCTGGCCCAGGCAGATGCAGCGAACGAAGTAATCCCACTGGATGAACTCCTGCACCACCATCGTCAGCAGACCTGACTCGTTGTACGCCTTCAGCAGTTCTTCCACACTGTGGCAGATGTTGACGTTCTTCCAGCCACCACCATGAGCATCTTTCAAGACGCAAGGCATGCCGACATAATCGACGATGCCTTTCCAGTCGAGTGGGTAGTTCAGGTTCCGCAGGCTCTCGTTGTGTACGATGCCTGGCACATAGTCCTTGTTAGGCAGCACCACTGTCTTCGGGTGAGCGATACCAATCTTCGTAGCAAGCGATGCACCAAAGAACTTGTCGTCCGCTGTCCACATGAAGGGATTGTTGATGACCGTGCAGCCCTGCAGCACTGCATTCTTCAGGTAGCTTCGGTAGTAAGGCACTTCATGCGAAATGCGGTCGATGAGCACTGCATACGGGCAAGGCTCGTTCATCTGGGTGCCACCGAGCTTGGCGTACTCCGCGACCACGCCCTGATCGCGCTTGTTCACTTCTTCAATGAACTTCGGGGGAAAGGACCATTCGCGACCAACGATCAGACCGACTTTCAGCGACATATCGATAGCTTCCTGTTGTTAAGTCCTGAGTGCTGAGTCCTGAGTCCTGAGAATACCGACAGCAGGTATCAACAGTCATGTGTTCTTGTGTTGCTTCTGGATGGAGGCTCGGTGACCTCCAATGATATTGCCTACCTCAATCGTTTGCGTCATCAATCCCTGAAACTGTGTTTCTTGCAATATCCAGCATCTAGAGCTACA
>CAYPJB010000512.1:0-2976 GCA_964410845.1 uncultured Bacteroidales bacterium
AAACGGTTCCACAAGTCTTGCCAGTTAGTAGAGCCTTGAAGTTGGATGCTCATCTCGCGCACCTGGCCTTGGGTTTTACCATGGAATACCATGCTGGCGGTGTTGATGAGTCGTTTTCTAATGAGATTCAGTTCCACGCTGCCAAACATCTTGGTTGCTACCAGAATGGCAACCACCATAGCAGCGGAGAGCAGCGCCCAGATTCCATTCTTCAAGTACGAAGCCAGTAATGCTCCGCACATGGTTACGAGGCAAAGGCTGGCAATCATCCCGAGCACGCTCAGATTTGAGAAACCTGAACTACTCATGCGGTGGTGCAGGTGGCCGCGATCCACATCGTAGATACTTCTGCCAGTAAGCTTGCGGCGAACAATCGCGGCCAGAGTGTCAAAGATGGGCAGGATCAAGAGTGCAAGTGGCGCAGCCAGGCTGACTGTGGCAATTTCTTTGAGCGAACTTTGTATGCCCAGAATGCCAATGATCATGCCAATCATCATGCTGCCTGAATCTCCCAGGAAGATCCTGGCGGGGGGGAAATTAAAACGCAGGAATCCCAGTAGAGCCCCGCCAAGCCCCGCAGCCACGCAAGCTGCTGCCCAGTTACCGTTTAGATAGGCAACACCAGCAAAAGCAATACTTGTCATCAGTCCAACGGTGCTGAGAAGTCCATCCATACCATCAAGAAGATTCAGAGAATTGATGGCACCAAGGAGCCAAAATGCAGTGAAGATAAAACCGAATGCACCGAATTCGATTTTCATTCCATCATAGAACGTAATGCTATCAACCTTGGTGCCAGTGGCGATGACAACGCTGACGATGATAATCTGACCAAGCAGTTTGAAACGACCACGTAGTCTTCCGAAGTCATCAATCACACCCAGGATGCAAATGAGGGTGCAAGCTAGAAGAATTCCGAGATGTTGCCAGTATTGTTCTGGCAGTACACGACCTGAATCACCACCGAGGAACCAGCCTACGAAGATAGAGACGAACACACCGCCAAGAATGATAGGGCCGCCAATTACAGGGGTCGGTCGAGCGTGTAATTTACGAACACCATCTGGCTTGTCGACGAGATCCACTTTACGGGCCAGGCGCATCATCAGCGGTGTCAGGATAATAGCGCACAAGCACCCGACGGTGAAAAGAATCAACAGTTGTAGAGCAAAGTGCATCAGAATCCTGTCGTTAGCACCAACAAGCAGGTAGAGACCTGAAACATGGGGCGCTTTCGCATGAAGCAGATTTTATCCACAAACCGAGCCGCTGCCAAAAGAAATGCACATCTTTTTCAATGCAGTGCAGTTCATCCAGGGAAGGCATACGCTGGTCAGCATCTAGTTAGGACAGTGCAATTTGCCACATTTCCAGGGGTGTCAGGAGGGTGATGGGGGAAATACCATCAGACCTTCTTATAAGATGTACGGTTGGGGTTAAGCAGGCTTTCCAGGCTGTATCTAACGATTGAAGCGATTCCGTAGACTCCACCCGTTGAACATGCTTTTCTTGAGGTGGTTTGGGCTGCCTTTCAAAATCGGGCTCTATGCGGGTTGCTCCTCCGAGATGATTGACCAGGTCACGCCAGGGGTTGTTTTTATTGGCATCGCCATCGCGGGACGTGCGATAGCAGACAATCAGCATTTCCTTTGCACGCGTGGCAGCGACATAGAGTAGCCTTTGTTTTTCTGCTTCGATCAGCAGACGTTCACGTTCAGCATATTGCTTCCACTGATCAGGATGAGCCACTGATTGCTGAACATACTGGCCGATTGAGCGGCGGACATGAAGGTATCCATACGCTGATGCTTCTTCCCTCTGAACGTGCAATGTCTCTTCGCCATTTCGACTGAAGTCACTGAGGCAATCTACCAGTATGACGACACGGGCTTCCAGTCCTTTTGCCTTGTGCAGATTCATGATGCGGACACCGACACCTTCCTGGCTTGGCAGGTACATGCCATCACGGCGTGGGTCGCGATTCAACAGTCGCTCGACTTGACGAAGCAAACCATGGATACTTCCCGTTCGCTGGGCCGCATCACTGATGCAGATCAATGCCTTGGTATAGCAGGCGAGCCCCAGTTCGCCCCAGGCATGGGACCAGAGGGGGACGCCCATTTCCAGCAAGCAGCGTTCCAGTGCCCCGGCTAATGGAAGATGCGTGATATTTGATGCCAGCTTCTGTAACTGGGCATACAGTTTGTTGATGTGAGTTGCTTGAGGTAGTCCGGCATCAGCTAACCTGGTCCAATCGAACTTGCCACCAGCATGATGATAGGCGTAGAGTTGCTTGTCACTCATGCCACAGAGTTCACTTCGCAAGAGGCCGACGAGTGGAACAGCATCGTTGGGATAGTAGACAGTCTTGAGTAACAGGTATAGCAGTCTGAGGCCAGGGAATACATTGAGCTGAGCACCGCCGGTTACCTGGTTGGGAATGCTCCACTCGTGCAGAACCTCGCCATAAATCTGCAAACGATCACGCTGTGTAGTGAGGATCATGAAGTCATCCGCGACAGCAGTTTCCGGTACTCCTCTCTTCTGTTCGGCTTCACTGCGTTCGAAAGTCAGTTTGCCTTCAATGGATTCCTGAATGAAACGAGCAATGATGTCAGCTTCGGCGCGTGAAACATCTTCCTTCGTTCGTCCACTCGCATCTTCATGTAATTCCAGGTACTGCAGGCATTGTGCCAATGCTGCAGTAGAAGCTCGTCCAGGCTCCATGTTGGTGTAGTCAACTTGCGTGCCAGCGCTGGCCTTGCTGAATTCTGCACGAAAAGTCTGATTGATCCACTCGACCAGAGTGGGTTGCGAACGGAAGTTGACGGTAAGTTGAATCACTTCGCCACCCGTCTCTTCGATCCGTTTCTTGACCAGATCATAGACATGGATGTCAGCTCGGCGGAAGCGGTAGATCGACTGCTTGGGATCGCCCACGAGCATCAAACTGCCAGGTTTCGGTGAAGCTTGTAG
>CAYPJB010000513.1:0-2950 GCA_964410845.1 uncultured Bacteroidales bacterium
CGGGCATGGCATCTACGAACAGAACCTGCCGAGTGAACACTTCGGTACACCGCTAGGCACTGCCTGCTCGCTGGGCATCCATGAAAGCCAATCGAGACTGTGGGAGAACTTCGTCGGGCGCAGCAAACCCTTCTGGCAAGCCAACTGGAAGCGGGTACAGCAGACGTTCCCCGATACACTTAAAGATGTCTCCGAAGACCGTTTCTATGCAGCCATCAATGATGTACGTCCCTCGTTCATCCGCATCGAAGCCGATGAAGCCACCTACAACCTGCACATCATCCTGCGGTTTGAACTCGAACAGGCACTACTCACTGGTGATCTGAAAGTAGCTGATCTGCCATCGGCCTGGAACGAACGCTTTCAGAAGATGTTCAACCTGAAGGTGCCACAGGATAGCCAGGGTTGCCTGCAGGACGTGCACTGGAGTGCCGGCCTCGTTGGCTACTTCCCAACCTATACTCTCGGCAATCTATATGCGGCTCAGTTCATGAAACAGGCACAAATAGACCTCCCCGATCTGACTGCTCTCATTTCACAAGGTAACTATGTTCCCTTGAAGAACTGGCTGGTCAAGAACATCCACTCTCATGGCCAGCGCTACTCAGCAGGATCGCTGTGTGAACGAATCACCGGAAAGGCTTTGAGTCATCAACCGCTAATGGATTATCTTCGAGGCAAGTACAGCGAAATCTACCGGCTGTAATCACCCAGACTGTCGTACGGTCTACCGTGCTACTGTGGCACTACTGTGGTACCGGCAAGGTGATCCTGCCAACTGCGTTGCGGACGCATCATGATCCACACCACGGTTGCCAGGAAAAGCAGAATGATCGGCAGTTGATTCCAGTGAATGGTCATGCCTAACCACTTGGTTCGCAAGATTAATGCCTGGTCAACCCATTGCGACGCAATAAAGGGAAGCCCCAGCAGCAACGTTCGTGCAACTGCTCGCCACCGTTCGAGCGGAGCCCCGTCGAACCGGCGAACTTCCAGACCAGCGAAGCCAAAACTCCAGCGACCCCGCCACCAGGCTGCCCAGGCAGTCATGATGAACAGCAATGTCAATGGTGTTAACCATGGGCGTATCTGGGCAAACCGCTTGCCTAGCATCTCCCAATCATTCCAGACACCAGACATCGCCTGCAGTGCAAATGCTGTCAGCAGCGTTAACACCACTGAGCCGATACCAGCTGGTATCATCCATAGTAACTGCAATACCATGCTGCGAAGTCGGGCACTACGCTTCAGAACAAACGGATGCTCAGCCAGCTCATGCAGTTCCTGCTCCAGGCTATCGAGTGAATCGATATCTGCAGGCGCTGCCAGCAATTTATTGATCAGCGTGTATCCTGCTACCGGGATAGGCCGATGCAGCGTTTCCCCGGGACGCATCATCTTGCCTTCCAGCGCCAACCTGCTGCATTGCCCCAGAAACTGAAGTTGCTGAGTTTCGCCAAATTCCGTTGCTGCTTTCAGATGGCGAACGACAGGGACATCAAGCCACTGAACACAACCCCGCTGCTGAATCCAGAGCTGCTCAGCGGAGGCCAATGCTGGAATGGTCTGTTCCTGGTTCGCTGCACGCAGCTCATCACACATTTCAGTAAGCAGGTGATACGTAGCAGGCCAGTCGAGAGTGTGACCTTGATCGACCAGGCTTTGCAGCATCAAACCGGGCGTAGCCAGGAAGGCATCCCAATTGCGGCCCTCATGGGTGCCACTGCCTACCCAGCGCCAGCGTGTCGGTCTACTCACGGTCCGTCGCTTCACGCTGATCGTTGCCTCTATCGCAGGATGCAGCCAAAGCCACACGAAGCGAGACAGTTTTTCATCACGACCAATATAGACCTCTGATTCACCGTCTCTCCATAGTTGGTGACTCAAGGTAAAGTTGCCCACAACGAGTGGTTCAGCAAGCCTGGCTGCCCGTGCCGGGATGGCACCAGCCAGCTTGGCTATGGCCAATTCGGTACGTGGCGGGGCGGGTGGCATCCAGATGGTGGCAGTGCCACTCAGCAGCTCATGCAGGCCACGGTAACCATTGCGACGACGCATCGTCAAGCTGACGATCACAATTCCTAAAAGTGTCCCCAGCGTGTCACCGCCAGCCTCAATCTTCCACGAATGCAGTTGTTCCTGAGTCTGCGTTTTGTCTGCAGAATCGCTGGGTGGAGCTGCAAAGTAACTGGTGGTAATTATCAGAAATATCCAGAACAAGAGATGTGTGACCAGGAGGAATACCCCACTGCGCACCAGCACTTGTCTGAAACTCGGATTGCCTCCCCGCTGGGGATCACAGAGCTTCAAGCGAAACAGCCACTTGCCCAGGGAACGGCCCCAGATCGTTTCCGGTATCAAAAAGATCAGTGTGTGTACCAGCACACTGCTCAGCATGTTTCCCAGCAGGGTTTCCCCAAAGAGCAGATCGATACCTTCCTGCATCGTGGTGAGATGGAGCGACGAGAACAGCAGTCCCAGCCCGATACCAAGCAGTGAAAGAAAGAGCAGCCCTGTTAACATGTCAACCAGGAAAGCTGCAATGCGCAACCCGATGCGGACGATACGCGTTCGCCCAGGTAGGTAAGCGAGAAGCGCCTGACGCAGTGATTCCAGATCGCGAAATCGTTTGCTGCGGTCACGATCCATGGCCTTGAAAACGACCGCTTCCAGCCCGGTCGGCAGATCATTTCGTGATGCACTGATGGGATCCGGGTCTTCACTGACGATCCGGGCCAGCACCGCTGTTACACTTTGTTGATCTTCAAAAGGAGCCTTGCCGGTTAGCAGATAGTAAAGGGTGGCTCCTACGGAATAGACATCAACCTGCTGATCGACCTTGTAGCCTTTGATCTGTTCCGGAGCTGCATACAGCGGAGTACCCACGAAAGTACCGGTACCGGTAAGCTCCACAGCCGTCGGCGCATCCCTGGCATCGGTCTGATCAAGC
>CAYPJB010000514.1:0-2949 GCA_964410845.1 uncultured Bacteroidales bacterium
TGCTCAAGGACGTCGATGTAAATGATGGCATCAAATTGCTGACTTTCCTTAAGATCGTCTAGAACGCCATGTTGATATCGGTAGCGATCTGAGTTTGGTCTCGTTGCTAACTTTTGTTTCAGTTCATCGAGCAGTGATTGATCAGGTTCCAGGCACGTCCAACTGGAAAAAGGCTCCTGCTGGAAAACACTGGTAGTGCCACCGAGGCCTGCTCCTACCTCTAAAACGTCACCGGTGATGTACTCTCGTAGGCGTGAGCGGAAATAGTTCTTCCAGTTCTTCGCCAGAGCGAACAATTCCAGTTCGTTGCCAACATACTCAAACTCAGGAGGCACGGACTATCTCCCGAGTTTCGAGGATGAAGAACTCGTAATCGCGCAGCGGCAGAAAGGAACTCAGGTTGCGGCCTTGCAGAACGATTAAGACAAATGCCACCGCCAGGAACAAACTGAAAACCAGCAAGACCAGAAGTGGTTCAATTTTTCCCATGATCCATGGCCATGGACCAATCGTTGGTCCTGCAACCAGCAGAGTCAGAAAAGTGACAGTTAGCAATGAAATCAATCCTGCCAGTGCCACCAGCAATCGAACGCCTATTTCATCACTGAAAACCGAGATGGCTGACAAGCCATGAGTTACCAGGGAAACGAAGTTCATCTTCGATTTGCCATGTATTCTCTGCCCTCGAGCCAGTGGAATCATGGTTACAGGCAAACGGGCTTTCACTACCGCTGCAGCATAGTGGTTCCATAGTTCCGATACCCCCACGAGCCGACCCAGCATCGCCCAAGGCAACACGCTGAAGTTACCGACTTCCACCTTGCGGCCGGTCAAAACATAGTGAATCAATCGGAACAGCAGATAGAAAAATCGGAAGAGGAACGATTCCGTTCGCTTCATGCGTTTCGCAAAGACTGCTTGCTCGTAGTTCCCCTGCTCCAGGCATTGCAGGAGCGTTTCGACATCTTCAGGTGCATCTTCACCATCACCATCCATCACGATCACACCACGGCAAGGGATATGTTGATGGATGTAAGTCAGGCCGATGGCGATGGATCGTTGATGTCCGAGGTTCCGTCGGAGTCGCAAGAGTAGAACCGATTCAAAATCTGGAAGCTTCGCCCATTCTTTCGAAGGAGGTGGTTCGGATGAGCCATCATCGACCAATACAATGCGTATGTTTCGCTGGTGGTTCCCGGCCTGTGACTGCAGGCGCATCACTATTTCCCGGGCGGAACTCCAGTCGTTATAAATGGGTATGCACGCAACGTAGAGATCGTTCATGCATGGAGTCCGTGGGCCAGGGCAACAAGTCATGTCTTATGCATAGTCTGGACTTCTTTGCAGTAGATGCAAGTCGAACCCGTGGATTCTTGAGATGAATGTCCGGATCGACGGCCAACTGACTGTCAAGCATGGTCTTGTTTACTTCTTCGCTCGCCGCCGCCAGAGGGTGTAGGCATACGTATCATCACGGTGGACGGTGGTTGGTATTTCTTCGATCAATTCAAATGCATCAATGCAGCGCGGTACACCAATGTCTACTCGAAGCACCATCCACTTTGCTTCAAGCAGAATAGGTTCGTCCATCAGGAATGCAACTTCCAGCCAGGGATTTCGACCTTGGAAACAGTCCCAATGCCTGCCGGTAATATTCACCAGATCACCCGGTGGAATGACTTCTCGAAGACGACGGTAGACTTCGTCGTGACGTTCTGTGGGGTTCCATCGCCAGGGGAGTGTGGCCTCCTGCACAGCTTTCTGGCAGGCAAACAGTGTCAGCAGCAGAAGCAGCAGGTAGCCGAATCGAACGTTCGCTTCAGGTTCGAGGAGGTAACGCGACATGGCTGGGATAAAACAGGGAAGCAATAAAATTTCCACTGCACCAAGGTAGGTATACCCTTCAGGCCTCGTGATTAGCAGGAACGTGAGAGCCAGTAGTGATGTGAGATAGATGGCAAGCAGATTGGGTGAGATATAACGTCGATTCTGTCCGAGGAAGAGTGCTATCGTCAAGAAGAGTACAGGCAGTTGTGGACGAATGATGAGGAGAGAATTCCAGAACTGTTCTAGATTATTGAGAATCGTTGGTACATGCGGTCGATGTGCCGCCAAGTAACGCAGTGTGCCGAAAAACTGATCGTTAATGATGCCCGGATAGTGATACTCCATGAAAAGCACCCAGATTAATGCGGGTAATACAGCTATTAAACCCGCAACTAGCAATCGAAATGCAGCCTCCCACCAATCTCGAGCATGGCTGGCACTCTGCCAGCATTGGAAGAGCGAGCGAAAGGCAAGTACCGATGCACCCAGCAAACCCACCCAGGGACTAATCATTCCAGCAAGCCCCACCATCAGACCACTGAGCATATATCGCCACCATCCAGGGCCTTGCACATAGAGCATCTCAATCCAGAGGCAGAGCAGGGCGGTTTCTTCCTGACGGTCGAAATTGCTCAGGTTCATGGTGTGAATCACTCCTACTGCAAGAAGAATGACAACTCGTTTAAAAGCAGAGCAATCTGCGCCAGCCAGGAATCGATCCGTCAGCTTCATGATGGCCAGAGCACTGATAATGTGAATAACAAAACTGAATGCCAGCGATGAACGGAGTGAGAAACCGAACGCCGCATACCAACCACTGAGCAGAAATTGGAAAAGTGGGGGATAGCAACCGAAGGCATTTTCGGTTTGAGGAAAAAGAGTCTTAAAGCAGGGGATAGCCATCCGGCCGTTCGAGATGAATTCAACTGCCGGGCTGTGATATACAGCATGATCTGAAGTAATGCATGGTATCCCCAACCACGTCAACCACGCTGCCAGGACAATACCCAACAGCAGCACCAGAGCATACGGGCGAACCCATGATAATTGGTTCGATGAGGAAGCCAGGCATTCATGTTCAAGTGCAGACTGAGGCTGATTCATCGAAACGCAACAGCAAAT
>CAYPJB010000515.1:0-2943 GCA_964410845.1 uncultured Bacteroidales bacterium
GATACCGTTCCAGACGGTCGATCTAGCTCAGGTACTCATGGAGATTGCAGTTGAACTTGGGTATCTCATCGCGCGTGCTGATGGCAGGCTGGCCCAGGCCGAACAGCAAATGATTGAAGGCTATCTCGATAGTCGATATCACACGGATGTTGCCATGCATACCAAGGCACAATCACTCAGCGCTCACTTTGCCAAAGCTTCGATTGTCATTCAACCTCTCATCGAACGGATCAAGAAACATTGCCCGGCGGAAGCGATTCAGCATCTGATGGGATTTGCCAAAGAAGTGGCACTTGCAGGCAACCTCAACGAGAAGAAAGACCATCTCTACCAGGACATTGGCAAGCGACTTGGTCTCTCACTCGCATCGCTGCAGGCAGTACCAGTTGTCGCGAAACCTCCTCTACCACCTAAGCCGGTTGAGAAAGTCATTGCTCCTCCACCTGCGAATACGCAGTCGAAACTGCTTCAGTCATTGGAAATCAGCGATGATCAACCGCTCAGTGCTGATCTCATCCGCAGGCAATTCAACAAGCTGGCTGACCGTTTCCAATCGAACAAGATCGCACACCTTGGAGCAGACTTCGAACTACTCGCTGAGCAGCGATACACTGCAGCAAGGCAGGCAGCGGAACAGCTTCTACAGGAAATGGGCGAACCCCTGGTGATAACAGAGAAGCCTGCTGAACCTGTTGGTATTCGTGAGAACAAAGAACTCGATGAACTATTTGGAGAGTAAGATGTCGGTCTTCGATGATTTCCCACTCACACCGTTCGACCGCAAGACCTTGGATATCTTCGGCGAGCATGTGGTTATCAAATCGCTGGCACAGCAGTCAGCCTTCAACCGTTTGCCTCGCTATGTTTCGGAATACCTGATCGCCAAGTTCGTCAAACCTGAGACCTGGCAGGCAGATATCGAAAAGATCAAGACCAAGATCAAGGAATCGCTGCCTGATCTGGAGCATCGAGAACTGCTCAAAGAGAAGCTGCTGCGAACGGGGGAAGTGATCGTCATTGACAACCTGGAAGCCCGCATCGATCTTCGCAATCAACAGCGATGGATCAAAGTTCCAGCACTAAACGATGATCGGGTTAGGATGCCTTCTCAGCTCTTGGAGCAGAATCCGGGCCTGCTTCTTGGCGGCATGTGGGGCACTGCCAAGGTAAAGTATACGCCAGAGATCGATGCCAACGCTCCACTGGAACTCATCGGTTTCACTCCTTTCCAGGTAGGTAAACCCAATCTGGATGACTGGCGCAGCAAACGGAGCATGTTCACGCTGGATGAATGGATAAGCTTGTTGCTTCACAGTGCGGGCTACGCTGCGTCTGCTTTTCCGTCACGTCGTGTGCAGCTCTTGCTCTTATCTCGCCTCATCCCTCTGGTGGAACGCAATGTCAATATGGTCGAACTTGGACCAAGACAAACGGGCAAGACGTTCCTTCTTCGCAATGTTTCGCCTCGTGTGTTCACCGTCTCAGGCGGACGAACCACGCCTGCCAATCTCTTCGTCAATTTGAACACTCGGGCAGTGGGCATCCTGGGGACACGCAAGGTCGTGGTTTTCGATGAAATCGCTCACACCTCGTTTGGTGAAGAGGATGCCACCATTTCGACGCTGAAAGACTTCATGGAAAGCGGGCAGTTCAGCCGTGGGGCCAAGACCTTTGCCACCGATGCCAGCCTAGTCTATGCAGGCAATCTCGATGTGGATGGCAACCAACCACATCCTCGCTATCGGCACTTGTTCCAGGCGTTGCCTGATGAGTTGGTCGATCCAGCCTTCCTGGATCGTATTCACGGCTACCTGCCCGGCTGGGAAATGCCCAAGATCAGCCCGGCTTCCCTCGCACAAGGTGTGGGCTTCGTTACCGACTACTTCGGTGAGATGATGGTCAAGCTTCGTGAAGAAGACCTCCATGATCAGGTGCGAAGTGTGGTACTTGAACGCTCCATGACCCGCCGCGATCAGGTGGCTGTCGAACGGATGGCGAGCGGCTTATTGAAGTTACTGTTCCCAGACCACAGCTCTGTGGAATCGGAACGACATGAGATCATCTCGCTGGCTTGTGAGTTAAGGCAACGGGTCCATAATCAACTCTGTGAAATCGCACCGGGCGAGTTCAAACGTAAGGTAGTGGGCTTTACTGGCATGACTGTCCATGCTGCCCCCGATTTACGACCTCGCCATGCCGACCGTTTGCCAGAAGAAGACCCTCTCAATCAGAATGCTACCATTGGCGCGACGACGGGATTAGCTGTCATCTATCGAGATAACCAGCCCGAGTCAGGCGACATCATCCTTATTCAGGTTGCAGCCCTGCATGGCAACAGTGGCGTGGAACTGACCGGCATGCACGGGCCGATTCTGAAGGATTCAGTGCAAACTGCTTACAATGTCGTTCGGAAGAACTACCGCGATTTCAACATCAGTGAACAACGATTCCGTGAACAGAAGGTGGCAGTACATCTGGTACGCATTGCCGAAGCCCGTGAAGGCCCTTCGGCTGGGTTGGCTTTCGTCGTTGGCATGGTCTCCGCACTCACTAATCGTGCAGTGAAACCCGGCTGTGCTTTTACCGGCGAAGTGACACTTTTCGGCGAAGTGAAAGACGTGGGAGGCATCCCTCAGAAGATCAAAGCCGCTCACGAGGCAGGCCGCAAGACCGTCTTCATTCCCGCCGATAATGGGCGCGACTTGCAAGCTGTGGATAACGAGATTCTACAGGAGATGAAAGTCATTCCAGTGCGGACAGTGAAGGAAGTGTTGGAAGCAGTTTTGGTGTGATTTGATGCAACTCAAATTTTAAGCGGAATCGCTGTAACAAATCGCCCGCTCCCGCCAAGTAGTAGTACCAACACCATCACGAGGTGCACCATGTCTGTCGTGGCTGAAACGGCCCTGATACCCTTGCGCGCGTTGAACCAGGTGAGTTACT
>CAYPJB010000516.1:0-2938 GCA_964410845.1 uncultured Bacteroidales bacterium
GTACGGTACTTTCATCCTGCCCTTCCAGCCCATCTTCACAAAACCTTCGCCATAACTTCGTTCGACATCTTTACACGCCTCGTTAAGATCACCCTAACGAATGAAGGTTGTTCCTTTCACCGAGGGCTCATCATGCTGAAGAAGCGTCTTATACTCATCGCTTCAGTCTTGGGCGTTGCTTCGCCACTGCAAGCTCAGTTCTTTACCAACGCTCCAGCCAACCCAGCAGTTTTGCGAGTAGGTCCCGGCCAAAACGCTGGTGCACTGAACAATGCCGCTACAGCCGTCCAAATACAGACGTACCTGGGCAACAGCGTTTTTCAAGCAGCACCTACTTCGTTTGTTGATTTCAACTCAGTGGGGACCAACAGGCTTACCATTAGCGGTACCGCTACCTCAGAAGGCAATCTCACGAATTCCGTTAATCAATCATTGATTACCCTAGCCGGGTACGATGCAGATGCTGGTACAGCTGGCATTGTTGCCACAACAACGGTAAATCGAGTAGCAGCCAGTGTGCAGGTGACTGGTATCAATGCCATCGGCAATCCAACGGTTAATGTCGCACAGTTAGCATATACTGGTAATAACATTCGGAGTGCCGTGTCAGACAACGGCACCAACTTCTGGACAGGTGGCACTTCTACTACCACTGGCGGTGTCAGATATCTGAATACCAACACTCAGGTCAGTGGCACAGTTACGAATATCCGTTCCGTAGATATATATGCCGGTCAACTCTTCGGAACAACCTCATCTGGTGCAGCTGGAAGTGGCGTGAACCTAATTGGATCAGGTCTGCCAACAACAGGCCCTGGATCATTTACCCCCTACATTGTCACCAGCGCTCCTGGTTCCACTGGTGGCGCAGTTGCCAGCCCTTACGAGTACGCTCTGACCAATACAGACCGTGTAGGCGCCTCCGTAACTCTCGATGGCTTGGGCTTAGGAATTGCGTACATTTCCGATGATCGAAGTTCAGCAAACGGTGGTGGCGTTCAGAAGTGGGCTTGGGATGGAACGAATTGGGTTCTACAGTACACCTTTTCAACCATTACTGGTGGCACTGACTTAGCTGGAGCGCGTGGGCTTTCTGGATATTATGATAGTCAGCTTGGAGCGAATGTTCTGTATGCAACAAATGCTGCGGGTACTGGTCTCTATCAGATTGTAGATACTGGTTCCACTGCGACGTTTGATCTGCTAGCCAGCGCCGGCACCGGAAATGCCTTTCGTGGTGTAGCTTTGGTGGCAGTTCCAGAACCTACCACTTATGCCCTCGTTGGCTTAACAATGGTTGGCGTTGGCGGAGTAATGCTGCAACGCCGTCGTCAACAGAATCAGTTGAGCAAAGCACGCATTGCCCGTAGTTAGCACGGTGACGGAATTCGCCAAGAGTTCTGACTCGATTTGCTGTCCCATACAACTCTCAGCCCTGTGGCAAACCACAGGGCTTTTTTCGTCTTCTGCTGTTCAGTAGCTGCTAGATCGTTTACACTGATACTAACCTACCTGGCAGCGATTGAAATATGCATCCCCACCTGCAACACCTGCAAGCACAAACCCGTCGACACTTCCTGAACCAGGGAGCGCTAAGCCTTGGCAGCATTGCCTTGGCTTCGCTTTTCCCTTCCATCACGAAGGCCGACGGACAATCAACCACCAATCCACTTGCTCCGAAGAAACCACCGCTGCCTGCGAAGGCCAAAAACGTCATCTACCTGCACATGTCAGGTGCTCCACCACAGCACGATCTGTTCGACTACAAACCCAAGCTGAAAGAACTGCACCTCAAGCCCTGCCCCGAATCTCTGCTCAAAGGTCAGCGTTTCGCCTTCATCAAAGGCACCCCCGTTCTGCTCGGCTCCCCCTACGACTTCAAACGCTGTGGCCACGACGAGGCCTGGGTCAGCAGCCTGCTGCCTCACTTCCAGAAGCAGGCCCACAAGGTCGCGTTCCTGAAAGCTATGCACACCGACCAGTTCAACCATGCCCCCGCTGAGTTGCTTCTCTTCACCGGTTCGCCTCGCAATGGCGGAGCGGCGATGGGTTCGTGGATCACCTACGGCCTGGGCAGCGAGAACCAGAACCTGCCCGGCTTCGTCGTTCTCATCAGCGGAGGCACCGACCCTACCGGTGGCAAAGCACTCTGGTCTACAGGCTTCCTGCCTTCGGTGTTCCAAGGGGTGCAGTGCCGCACGGTAGGCGATCCGATTCTGTATGTAAACAATCCGCCGGGCATGAGCCGGGAGACAAGGCGCAGCAGCCTGGATGCCCTCAAGACACTGAACGAGATGGAACATCAGCAGATGGGCGACCCCGAAACGCTCACCCGCATCAGCCAATATGAACTTGCCTTCCGCATGCAGATGACCGTGCCTGACGTGATGGACATCAACAAGGAACCCGAGAAGCTTCGCGAGAAGTACGGAGCCAAGCCCGGGGCGAGCAGCTTTGCCAACAACTGCCTGCTGGCCCGTCGGCTGGTCGAACGAGGCGTTCGCTATGTGCAACTCTTCGACTGGGGTTGGGACTGTCATGGCACTGGCAAAGGTGACGACATCATCGAACACCTGCCGAAGAAGTGCAAGGAGATTGATCAATCGATATCAGCTCTGCTTAGTGATCTGGAAGAGCGAGGCATGCTGAAGGAAACGCTCGTCGTCTGGGGTGGCGAGTTTGGCCGCACCAGCATGAACGAAGCCCGCGGTGGCTCCACGTTCCTCGGTCGCGATCACCACCCCCACTGCTTCACCATGTGGATGGCCGGTGCAGGCATCAAGCCCGGCACCGTGCATGGCATGACCGACGAGCTAGGCTACTTCATCACCGAAGGCAAAACCGGCGTCCACGATCTGCAAGCCACTATCC
The DNA here is from genome assembly GCA_964410845.1 of uncultured Bacteroidales bacterium. Lineage (GTDB taxonomy): Bacteria > Planctomycetota > Planctomycetia > Gemmatales > HRBIN36 > JAEUIE01. The sequence goes on from CAYPJB010000516.1 coordinate 2,872, forward strand.
TACATCTACTAGGCCTCGATCCGTGGAAGTTCCGCTTCCCCTACCAAGGCCTGCAACAACGACTGAT
>CAYPJB010000517.1:0-2929 GCA_964410845.1 uncultured Bacteroidales bacterium
TGCCAGAGGCAGCCGGTGAATTTATTCGCAGTCTGCCGATGGGGGTAATCACCTATGGAATCACCCGGTACAAGGTGGAGCTGAACGTGGTGCAAGCAGGAGTAGCAGGAGGCAGATTGCATTCCAAACATTATCAGCAGGTCAAATGGATCAAGCGTGATGCACTGACAGACTATCCTTTGAGTGTGCCACAGAGGAAGGTGGCCAAGTTGTACTGCAACTAGTGCTACAACTTGTCCCCGGTCTCCGACCGGGGACAAGTAGATCACCTTTTACAAGGACTGAGATCCGCCTGCTGGGCGTTCTGCCATGCCTCCACGGTTCCGATGGGCAGCCAGAAGTTCGCGGGTACCACGTGAACCTTCCCCTTGGCAGCAAGCTGTGATACATAGTCGGTGATCTCGTACTCGCCCCGAGGCGACAACTGCAGTTCGAGTTGTTTGACGGATTTCGGAAACAGATACACCCCTACGTTGGCGAGTTGTGTGCCTTCGAGGTCTGGCTTCTCGACCAGTTTCTCCAGCGTGCCATCGGGCTTGCGGAAGGCGATGCCAAATTGCTTCGGTGTATTCACGGGATGCACCAGCAGCCCTGCTTCGTGCTGAGCGAGCGTCAACAGATCATCGGCGGCAAAGAGATCGTCGGCATTCATCACCAGGTACTTGTCACCAGTCAGGGCCGGGAAGCAGGAACGGAACGCATCGCCGGTGCCTCGGGGAACTTCCTGCATGACGGTGGTAAAGTGTTTGATGTGGGTCTGCTGTTTCAAATAGTCTTCAACTTGCGCAGCCAGGTAATTCACCACAACGACGAGTCGATCAACATTCGGCGGCAGTGCAGCGATGATCCAGTCGAGAATCGGTCGACCTTGTACCTGCAGCAGCGGTTTGGGGGTGGTTTCGGTATAGGGACGGAGGCGGGTGCCAAACCCCGCTGCCATAATCACTGCTTCCATGTCAATCCTTTGCAAACAGTCAAATCGAAGCAGAAAGGCTCTGCCCGTCAGCTAGTGTTATATCTGTTACAGATTAACAGCACAGCAGGCACCTTGGGTGGAATCGTTACGGATTACCAGCGGTCTGTGGCGAATTCCTCGCTTCACGCGAAGCTGTGGGTTGTTCCCGGACGATGGGTATAGTGTACCGTTCAGCGTTTTGGGTGATGATGGATCATTACCCTGCATCGTCCACCAGGTGATGCAACGAGCGGTGCAAGCCTTAGGTAGGAAGCCGATCCCATGCGTACGCTGATGTCCATCGTTGCTGTTGCTCTTGTTTCTTCCATCATGGGCTGCTGTCACGATACCTGCGACAGCTGTCGCGATATTTGTTCCAGCTGTGGCAGCCATGCAGGTCATGTTCATGCAGCACCTGCCCCAGCCCCCGCGACCATGCCTGCTCCCGCCAAATAACTCCTTGGCCAGCAGCAAACAAACGGGCCAGCGTCATGATGACGCTGGCCCGTTTTGTTTATTTCATCTGGAAGTCTGCTTGGAGATTTGGTGTACTCAGCCTACAAGACAACCTGCAGACCCTTCCATTGAATAATCATGAAACCACTTCTCGCCATCCTGATGCTGGCTCTGCTGGTGTCACCAACCGTAGCCAACCCACCCAACATCATCCTCATCATGACCGATGACCAGGGCTATGGCGACCTGGCTTGTCATGGCAATCCGATCATCAAGACACCGAACCTGGATCGGCTCCATCGGGACAGTGTTCGCTTTACCGACTTTCATGTGAGCCCGACGTGTGCTCCCACGCGTGCTGCCTTGCTGACGGGAAGGCATGAATTCAAAAGTGGTGTGACACACACGATCAACGAACGGGAACGACTCGCACTGAATGCCATCACGCTGCCACAACTGTTGCGCAAGGCAGGGTACACCACAGGTATCTTCGGCAAATGGCACCTGGGTGATGAAGACGCGTATCAGCCCGGTCAGCGGGGCTTCGATGAGGTCTTCATTCATGGAGCTGGAGGCATCGGTCAAAGTTATCCTGGTAGTTGCGGAGACGCACCAGGCAACAAGTACACCAATCCTGTCTTTCGCCATAACGGTAAGTTCCAGTCGACGAAAGGTTACTGTACCGATGTGATCTTTGGGATGGCGATGACATGGATTTCAAAAAGCAAAAACACACAACCGTTCTTCTGCATGATTACCCCCAACGCTCCACACGCACCTCTCAATTGTCCACCCGGTTCGGATGAACCTTATCGAGGGAAGGTCTCTGCCAATGTAGCCAAATTCTATGGGATGGTCTCCAACATCGATGACAACATTGGTCATCTTCTGGATCGTTTACGATTGCACCATCTGGAAAAGAACACCATCTTCATCTTCATGACCGACAACGGTACCGCCACGGGAGCGGATGTCTTCAATGCAGACATGCGTGGCAGCAAAGGAACGCCTTACACGGGTGGCACCCGGGTTCCTTGCTTCTGGTATTGCCCGGGCATGTTCCTGAAGGGATTTGATGTGAACCAACTCACCTGCCACTGGGACATCCTGCCGACGCTGGCAGAACTGGCAGGTATCAAGCTGGAAGGTGAAGTTGCCCGGCAGGTGGAAGGTCGAAGCCTGGTGCCGCTGCTCAATAACGCCAAGGCACCCTGGCCGAATCGTTTCTTCATCACTCACGTGGGTCGCTGGGAGAAAGGGAAAGCGCTGGAGAGCGCCTATCGGCAGACCAGTATCCGTGATGAACGCTGGCAGCTCGTCTTCCCGATTGGAAAGAAGCCGGAACTCTACGATTTGCAGAATGACCCTGGTGAGAAGACTAATCTTAGCAGCCAGCACCAGGCCGAGGTGGAACGCCTGAAGACGGCCTATGATGCCTGGTGGAAAGCGACGACACCATTGCTGGTGAATGAAGATGCCGTGGGACCCGCCGAGAATCCCTATCACACGGCATATTGG
>CAYPJB010000518.1:0-2910 GCA_964410845.1 uncultured Bacteroidales bacterium
CCGGTGGATCGGATAGCTCTCATCAGCAATCTGGCCAGGGATCACAAGGTTCTCAGTTTCGGCAAACACGAGCTGATGATTGACAAGAACTATGGGATTTCCGTGCTCGATGACAATACGTTGTTCGTTGTCATGTTTGGTGGCAAACGGCCTCGCGAAGTGGCACAGCAATCGCTGATTCCTTACTTTGCGATGCTGGAGACAGGCAATGACATTCCTGACTCACTCAAAAAGAGTGTCGAACTGGCACAAGCCAGGAAGCATCACATGATTGTGGGGGTCGCTGTCAACAAAGAAGTGAATCAGGCAGCAGAGAAGGTATTTCAGAAAGCGCCGGCTGCAGTCGCACCGTTCAAAGCCCTCATCAAAGCACGGCACGGCTACATGACCCTGGATTATCTCCCGCAAGCTGAGAACGATTTCCGCATGCAGATGCGAGTCGGCTTCGATGATGCTGCTGCAGCCAAGGCTGGACAGGGGGCCATGAAGTTTGGCATTGCCATGGCGAAGATTGGCATCAGCAGTGCGATGCCGAAGAATGCCGATGCCGAGATGAAGCAGTTGGGGCAATTGGCAAACAAACAACTTGATGCCATCAAGAGTGAAGTGATCGAGAACGATGTTGCAGTTAGATTTGAAACAAATACATCGGTTTACCTGCCGATGATGCTGGCAGCCATTGCCAAGGTTCGCCGTGCTGCAGACACGATGGTCAGCGCGAACAATATGCGGCAGCTAATGATTGGTATGCATAATTACCACGTCGATTTTAATTGTCTTCCACCAGCTACAACAGGAACAGAAGGTAAACCTCTTCATAGCTGGCGAGTACTGCTCCTTCCTTACATGGAACAGGATAACATTTACAAGAAGCTGAAGCTCACCGAGCCGTGGAACAGCGAGCACAATCTCAAGGTCTTCGAATCGGTTCCGATGCCGAAGATCTTCATGCATCCCGGCCATAAGGATGAGACCAGCAGGAAAACATACTACAAGGTATTCACAAGCAAGCCGGGCATTCGGCCGTCTGCCGGGTTCAGCCCCGGGAGCAAGCTTACCCTGGGGCAAATGACGGTGCAGGATGGTACGAGCAATACCATAGCCATGATCGAAGCCGGCCCGCCAGTATTGTGGTATCAGCCGGAAGATATTGAGTTCGACCCGAGCGGAGCTTTCCCGAAACTGGAAAGTCCCTGGCCAGACAATCGTGTGCAGGTTGCCTTCTTTGATGCATCGGTTCGAGGCTTGTGGCTTGGTCAACACGAAGACATCTGGAAGGCGTTAATCACCCGTAATGGAGGTGAAGCCGTGGATGTCGGGAAACTGAGTGAAAAGCAAAAGTAGTCGCTACTTCACGCCTTCGGCGTTCCAGGCTTCCTGCCAGAGGGCGAGGATGGTGAGTCGCCAGGCGACGGTGTTATAGGCCAGGTGCTGGCGGAGATGTCGCCAGCGGGTGTCGTTCTTGCCAGCGAAGTAACGTTGCATGGCGTGGCTGAGGCCGAACTGGTCTGCCACGCCGTTCTGTTTCAATATCGAATCTCGGGCTTTGGTCTGCAGGTCTGACGGCTCATCGAGCCAGTTGCCCGGCATCATCATGCCGAACTTGGGGCGCTCGTAGATGTTGCGTGGGAGAAGTTGATAACGTTCAGCCACGCGTCGTAGCACTCGCTTGTTGATGCCGTCCTGTAGAAACACCGGTTGGGGCCAACGCATGGCGAGCTGAAGCAGGCGTGGGTCCTGGAAGGGTACACGGGCTTCGATCGAGTTGGCCATGCTCGAACGATCGACTTTCATGTTCAAGTTGTTGGGTATCTGATGGCGTAGCTCAAACAGTCGCAGTGCCTGGAAGTAATCACCGTTGGCATCGATCAGCAGTTGCTGCATCGTGCTATCGAAGGCAGCCTGGCCGGAACCCCACTGTTGGCCAGAACGATGGCGATACTGTTCATAGCGAAACAAGCCGGGAATCACTCGCAGCCGTGATGCCAGCGACTTCGTGAAGTTGCCGTAGCCGGCGAAGAGTTCATCGGAACCTTCGCCGACGAGCATGACGGTGAGACCGAGTTCTTTACACTTTCGATACAGTGCCAGGCTGCTGAGGAAGCCGGTATCCCAGAAGAGGTCATCGTAGTAGAAGATATTCTTCTTCCACTCAGCCAGCACATCGTCGCGGGTGCAGAAGAGAGTGTGATGATCGGTGCCGAGATAGTCAGCCACCTGCTGGGCGTAACGCCGTTCATCGAGCGGGGCACCATCGAAGCCCATGCAAATGGTGCGTAGTGGCTGCTTGACTACCTGGCTGGCATAGGCAGCCAGCAGACTCGAATCGAGACCACCGGAAAGCAGAAGGCCAACAGGGACATCAGCTTGCAGTTGGCTGCTGACGACGGTTTGAAGAGTGTGATGCAGTTCATCAGCCAGATCATCGATTGTTTGGCTGACGCAGGTTTCATCAATGCTCGGATAGTTCCACCATCTTGTTGGTGGCTCCACAGTCATGGAAGCTGATGAAGCCCAGCAGCATCGCAGCAAATGTCCTGCGGGGACTTTCTTCACACCTTCGAACAGCGTGGAGGTGCCATTATAGAGGTAACCAAACTCGAGATACGTGGCTGCTGCTTCCTTCGAGATGCTGAGTTTCATCCGTTGCCAGGCAAGAAACGCTTTCACCTCAGAAGCGAAGCCGAAATGGTTCAGGCCATCAGTGTAGAAGAGGGGTTTGATGCCGGTTGGATCGCGAACCAGTATCAGGCTGCGGTTGTAGAGATCAACAATGGCGAGTGCGAACATGCCAGCGAGCTTAGGAAAGAGTTGCTCCTTCCACTGGGCATAGCCTGCCAGGATGACTTCGGTATCGGTCTGGGTGCGGAAGGTGTGGCCTAGCCGTTGGAGTTCAGTTCGCAGCTCACG
>CAYPJB010000519.1:0-2892 GCA_964410845.1 uncultured Bacteroidales bacterium
AAGCCAGCAGCCGATCAGCGACACTTACCGTACCAATCGTGGTTACGGAATAGTACGAGCAAGTGACAATAGCCAACTCGGCTGCATTTGCTCCTGCTGCATTGACCTTCACGTCAACCTTGCTGAGGTCTTAACTTGAGGCAGTATTGATTAAGTTAAGCAGGGCGCAGTTCTCTTGCATCGTGACGGTGAGGAAGTTGGCAAAAGTATTCGATCATTGTTTGGCATTGAAGTCGTCCGTCATCATCTAGTGAATGAGACTATTCTGCAGCCAAAGCAGCACTGAGAGTTGCAGGCGTGGCATCGGTGCCGGAGGAATTCGTCACTGGTGCCAGAGAGGCGATAAACTGCAACCGATGTCCGAAAAGCCAGTTCGCCCACCAGGGATAGAGACCTAAATCGGTCTTCCATAAAGTGATACTGGTACCTAACTGAACGAATGCTTCATTCCACTGCGGAAGTGTCCAATAGTTGCCAGGTATGGCAATGCCATGCCTGGCATTTCCTACCCAATCCATAAATTCGAGAATTGGTCTGCCAAAAAGACCTGAACAGGTATGATCCTTGATAATGACAGCTTTCCTTGCAACACGGAATGCTTCACGTATGGTTGCCAGTGGATCATCAGTGTGGTGCAGAACATCAATGATGGTCACGACATCAACTGAGTGATCTTCATAGGGAAGGTGTTCCCCATCATAAGCAATGACAGGGATTTGCGTTTGTGGGCGGACCATGATGTCCACCCCTTGCAACTGTAAATCGGGACGCATGTCAAGCAGAAGCCTGGCCAGTTTGCCATCTCCGCTGCCTACATCCAGAACGGATGCCTGCGGGGGAATCATCGCAGCGAGGTGTCTAGCTAGCATTCTAACACGACGTCCATGAACGTATTTGGAATGTATCGGCGCCAGCAATCCCATGCTACCCCCGAAACGGTAGAGAGCCTCTTTAATAGATACTATGCTTTCCTGCAGGAATCCAGTAAAAGCATTTGGGTTTCAACGCTCCTCGCAGTTTGCTGTACCCTAAGCTATAGTGCAGGAAAACATCCTTCCATTGAATCCGCATGATTATCAGAATTATCACGTTCCTCACAATGCTGTGCTGGATGCTGTTATCGCTGTTGATGGTGTCTAACTTTGCACTTGAACGATTTGTCCTGCCATTCTGTATGCTCTTCTCCCTGATACTGACATTGTTGTGGCTGAAACTGGATCAATCCAAAGTTAGAGAGAAGTGGCAGCAGTTGACTAACTACTGGCAGTATCCACGATCTCTGCTGGTGGTATTGGCTTATACTCTCGTCTGGATACTAGTACCAGTTGCCGTGAAGGGTGAATTCCCCAAACCATCTGTACATGACGAGTTTTCCTATCTACTGGGGGCTGACACTTTCGTCCATGGCCGATTGACCAATCCTCCCCCGTTGAACTGGGAACACTTTGAAAGCTTCCACATCACCGTTCATCCAACGTACCAGACCAAGTATCAGCCCGGCATGTCACTCGTTCTGGCTTTTGGAATATGGCTATGTAACGAACCCTATGTGGGAGTGATCCTGTCACTTCTTGCTGCCAGTTGCAGTATCACCTGGATGTTGAAGCAATGGCTTCCAACACGCTGGGCGTTAGCCATGTCCTTACTGGCTGTGACCATGATGTTGATAATGTGGGGCCAGAATTACTTCGTGGCTGGCCCACTTTCCACACTTGCAGGTGCCATACAGTTAAGCTTGATCAAACGCTGGTCTCAGTTGCGTAGTTCATTTCCCACTTGGAGCGACGGAACATGGTGGGGGGTAAGCCTGTTACTTCTTGCCTGGACAAGACCATTTGAAGGCTTGATCTTCTCTCTCTTGATGGGACTGGGGATCCTGGTCGTTGTTGCTTGGCAAGGGAAGTTGATTGTCTGGCTCCTGAGAATACTGCCTGGTCTGCTGTTTTTTCTTGTACCTGCTACATGGCTTCAGACCGAGTACAATCGAGCCCTGACCGGTTCCGCCACTACTTTCCCCTATTTCGTACATGATCGGCAGTACTTTATCTCGCCTCCATTTTTATTTCAATCGCTTTACCCAGAACCCGAGTATCGACATCAGGAAATCCGCCAGTTCCATCAGGAAATGGCTGACTTCTATCATGTACTGCATTCACCTGATCATCTTGTGGAAGTGATCTGCTTTCGCTTCGGACAGGCTTGGAAATCATTTGGAATGTTGTTGTGGCTGATACCCTTCCTTGTTCTTCCCGAGGTATTCCGGCATAGTGCCATGCGTTGGTTATTTCTCCTCTGGTTCATCTTTCTGGGAATCATTCAGGTGGTAACCTGGTTCCTTGCACATTATGCAGCTCCTGGATGGCTAGCCTGGTTCCTTGTCATCGTCTACAGCATCAGGTGGGTGAGAATGTATCGGTGGAAAGGAAAACCCCTCGGACGTTACCTGATCTGTTTCTGTGTCATGAACACCTGTTGGTTTTTGTGCATGCTGCATCTGGTCTTGCCGGCCTATTTCCCAGCGGGATGGAATGCCCAGAAGCAGAAGATAACGAATCTGTTGCTAACACAGGGTGGCAAACACCTGGTATTCATGGAATATGGGCCGAATCATAACACGGGTGAAGAATGGGTTTACAATGGAGCTGACTTGCAAAGTCAACCTATCCTCTGGGCAAGATCCATGAACGCTGAAGCCAATCATCAGTTAATCAAGAACTACCCAGGGAGACAGGTTTGGCTCATTCGCATCGACAACACCAAACCTGAAAAAGTATCTTTGGTCTCCTATCCACAAAAGCCCTGATACAGCATGCTATTGGGCTGGTGGAGACGCCTCTCGTATCAGCGCCCCGAATTCCTCGCTCAGTACCAGAATCGAGAATCTGGTAATCG
>CAYPJB010000520.1:0-2889 GCA_964410845.1 uncultured Bacteroidales bacterium
GCGATGGAGTGGCATGCAGAAAAGCTAACACGATGTATCGTCAAAGCAAGTTTTTGTTAGGTTGTGTAGATGTAGTAGATGTGGCACTGCTTTCGGTACTCCGCAAGCAGTGCTCGTGTGCAATCGCTTCGCGTGATCCAGCACTGCTTAACGAGTACGTGAAGCAGTGCCACGGCTAATTGTTAATTAAAGGCAGTGCCACCCAACCCCTTAAGGAGCAATAATGTCGATACTTTATCGTGGCCCACTTGGTGACTCCGTGATGAATCCAGATGCCGATTTTCTTCGGCAAATTGCAGATAAGCCAGCAGGTTATTGGAAAACAGGTGGCGGTGATTCATGCCTTGAAGTTTGCGGAACAAATGAGAGACTGCTGTTTTTCTTTGATGAACCATTCGGTTTTTTTATGATGATGCACCCCGATTATGAAGTCGTTGTGAGAAGGTCGGCTCCTGTCGAAATATTCGTGCATCGAGTCGGTGGCGAACCCATGAAAGTGCCATCGTGTAGCTATTTCAGCCGAGATGAAGCCTATGCACTTATGCTGGAATTCCTACAGAAACAAGGGAGGCCGACTTCGGTCGAATGGCGGGACATGTATCAAATTGAATTCGACCACGGGTTCTGATCAAGCGCTTGGTGCTCGGGTGCCATAGCTTGGTCGTACTCGACCTAGCTATGCAAGTCTACAGAGCGATTGCACACCCCAGCATAGCTAACCGGACATACCGGCAAGCTATGGCACCCGATGCAGTGCTGTGCAATAGTCTCGCTCACCCCACCACTGCTTAACTAGTACGTGAAGCAGTGCCACAGAACGTGCCACACTTCTCGCTTGCAGTCGTCACTTCAGAGAGTAAACTGAGGTACTTGCCTACTCTCCTCCCTGTTGAGTTCATCCATGACATCCCTGTTGGCGAAGCGGCTTTGGGCCTTGTTGGGCGTTTGTTATTTGTCGGTGTCCCTCGTCGCTCAGGACGTTGGCACGTTGCCGGTGAAGGATGGCAAGCCTCTGAACTTTGACTTTGAGACAGGTGACTTGCGTGACTGGCGCGTGGAAGGGGAGGCGTTTCAACAGCAGCCTATCAAGGGCGATACGGTGGTGGTGCGGCGTTCAGACAATCGCAGCCGGAACCAGGGGCAGTACTGGATTGGTGGGTTTGAAAAGCTGGGGGATAAGCCACGCGGTAAGCTCATCTCGGTGCCTTTTACGGTGACCCATCCCTTTGCCTCGTTCCTCGTGGGTGGTGGCAACCATCTTGATACCTGTGTGGAACTGGTGGATGAGAAACGCAATGAGGTGATCTTCCGGGCCAGCGGGATGGAAGAAGAGGACCTTCGCCGGGTGGTGGTGGATCTGCAGAAGCATCAGGGCAAGAGCATCTTCATTCAACTGGTCGATAACCAGACGGGTCACTGGGGCCACGTCAACTTCGATGACTTTCGTTTTCATACAAGCAAGCCCGACTTCCCCAGTCGTCCCAGCACTCAATTGACTGCTGACAACTATAAGTACGCGGGTCTGCCTCCTGAAGAGTCTGCCAAGGTGATGACGGTGCCTGAAGGCTTTTCGGTATCGCTTTTCGCGGGTGAACCAGATGTCAAACAGCCAATTGCCTTCTGTCAGGATGATCGTGGTCGGCTCTGGATTGCAGAAGCCTACGGCTACCCGCGTCGGCAACCCGAGGGCAAGGGTAAGGATCGCATCCTGATCCTGGAAGACACCAACCATGATGGCAAGTTCGACAAGCGGACGGTGTTCATGGAAGGCCTGAACCTCGTCAGTGGTATCGAACTGGGGTACGGCGGAGTTTGGGTCGGAGCGGCACCCTATCTACTGTTCATCCCCATTGATGCCAGCGGTGACAAACCAGTAGGTGAGCCGCAGATTCTGCTGGATGGCTGGGGCTATCAGGATACCCACGAGACGCTGAACACCTTCAACTGGGGCCCTGACGGCTGGCTTTATGGTTGCCATGGTGTGTTCACACATAGTAAGGTGGGTAAGCCCGGAACGCCCGACGATAAGCGGATCAAGATCAATGCCGGCATTTGGCGCTATCATCCAACCAAGCATCGTTTTGAAGTCTTTGCAGAAGGGACCAGCAACCCGTGGGGTCTGGATTACAACAAGGATGGACAGTTCTTCATCGAAGCCTGTGTCATCCCCCACTGCTTCCACATCATCCAGGGGGCCCGCTACCTTCGCCAGGCCGGGCAGCACTTCAACCCCTATACCTATGCCGACATTGGCACCATCGCCGATCACTTCCATTACCTGGGAGCGACGCCTCACGGTGGCAATAACAAGAGCGATTCAGCCGGTGGTGGGCATGCCCACTGCGGGTTGATGGTGTACGAAGGGGCTACCTGGCCGAAGGAATACCATGGCCAGCTCTTCATGGGTAACATTCATGGCCGTCGTGTTAACATGGATCGGCTGACCCGCAAAGGTTCAGGCTTTGTCGCCAGCCACGGGCCTGATTTCCTGCTCGCCAACGATGCCTGGGCTCGTTTTATCAACATGCAGTATGGCCCCGATGGCAACGTCTACCTCATCGACTGGTACGACCAGCAGGCCTGTCATCGCAATGAGCCGGAGATTTGGGATCGAAGCAACGGTCGGGTCTACAAGATTACCCATCGCAGCACGGCTGGCAAGCAGACCGATCTGCAGAAGCTTGGTGGCGATCTGAGCAAGCTTGATGTCAAGCAGTTGCAGGAGTTGCTGAAGCACGACAACCAGTGGTATGTCCGTCATGCCCGTCGTATTTTGAGCGAACGACAGATGACGACAGCCAGGGATTATCTGCCTGCGAATCGTCAGTCTGTAGCGATGAAACCGAGTAGCGGTCAGTGGCCTGTGATGCTCAGCACCAATTCCGAATA
>CAYPJB010000521.1:0-2873 GCA_964410845.1 uncultured Bacteroidales bacterium
CTGGCGGAGGTGGCTATGGAGGTGGGGGAATGTCCCGACCTGCAGCTCCCTCGCGACCTTCCATGCCATCCTCGCCTTCCATGAGTCGGCCGCAGGTATCGGCCCGACCGTCCACGCCCAGTATCTCCAGTCGACCGAACATTCCCAGTGGCGGAGGCAGCATTGCGAACCGCCCCAGCGTTGGAGCGGGAGGTGGAGGTATTGCCAATCGTCCCGGTGTAGGTGCTGGTGGCGGTGCCGGGATTGCGAATCGACCGGCAACACGCCCTAGCCTTCCCGGAGCTGGCGCAGGCGCTGGGATTGGAGCAGGGATTGCTGCAGGTAATCGCCCCTCCACCCTACCAGGACTGGGTGGCGATCGTCCCGGCGTGGGGAATCGTCCAGCCACGCAACCCGGCAACCGCTGGCAGAATATGCAAAACAACCGAGGCGATTTCATTTCAAATCGTCACGATCAACTCAATGATCGATTGAACAATCGCCAGGATTTTCGGCAGGACATGCAATCGAACCGTCAGGATTTCATGAACAATCGACGGGAAGACTGGCAGAACCACCTGAATGATCGCTACGGCTACCATAATGGCTGGCACAATGGCTGGTGCGATGGCGGACACTGGAATAACTGGTGGGGTCACATGTGGAGTGAACACCCGGTCTGGAGTGCCTTCGCCATCACCAACTGGTCTCTGAACACTGCCAGCTGGCTGTTTGGTTTGGGAAGTTACAGCAACCCATACTACTCCGATGGCGGTGGCGGCGGTTATGACTATTCGCAGCCTCTCATTATGGAACAGCCTGCTACAGCAGCAGCAGCACCTGCCACTGATACCACTGCCGAGGCACTTCCTCCGGGTGTGACGCAACAGGGGCTAACCGTTTTTGATGAAGCACGAACGCTGTTCCACGACAAGCAGTACAAGGAAGCCTTGGCCAAGTGCATGGAAGCGCTCAAGCAGATGCCTCAGGATGCCACGCTGCATGAATTCAAGGCTTTGTGTCACTTTGTCCTGGGTGATTACAAGAATGCAGCAACTACGCTGTACGCCGTACTGAGTGTCGGTCCGGGCTGGGATTGGACAACCATGGCCAATCTCTTTGAAAGCGTGGATGAATACACGACCTATCTTCGCAAGCTCGAAGCCTACTGTAGTAAGAACAAGGAATCGGCAGACGCCTACTTCGTGCTGGCGTATCACTACCTGACGATGGACAAGAAAGATCTTGCCCTTCGCATGTACAAGATCGTCGCCAAGCTAGCACCGAACGACACCGTGACCAAGCAGTTGCTCCAGGGCCTGGGGTATGAACCACCAGCCAACGGGGAAGCCCCTCCTGCCCCGAAGGAACCAGACAACACACCAGCGATTCCAGAAGAAAAGCTGCTGGGACAATGGAAGGCTCCCGGACCAAACAACACCAGCTTCTCTCTAAAGCTGACCAAGGAAGGTGAGTTCACCTGGGGTTACACCAAGAACAACAAGACCGAATCGGTCAAAGGCGCCTATGGCCAGCAGGGTGGCAATCTGGTCATGGAATCTGATGGCGGCAACACCATGGTGGCTGACATCAAGCTCATCGACGACTCAACGCTGGAGTTCCAGATGACCGGCATGCCAGACAGCCCCAAGCTGAAGTTCAAGAAGTAACAGCTGATGGAATGATTACTCTGCAAACTGACGTGAAAACTTCACGTCAGTTTTTTGCTGTCAATATTGACAGGTGTAGGATTGATCCGGGGGTCTTAGTTTGATAGTGGCTGTTTAGTCAGTATCGAATGCTGGCACGATCAGCTATACTGCATTCTGCTAGCAACTTACCATTTTGAGTATCTATGAAGGGGAATACCATGGCGGAACTCGACAATCTTCTCCAGCGCATTGATGCTGAATTCAATTCGGTGGAAGACAAGGTCAAAAAAGCCCAGCTCGAAAACATGCAGGACTATCGAGACAGGCAGAAGCGACTGGAAACATTCGAAAAGGTCCTGGACGATCTCAAGAATATCTGGCGACCTCGACTGGAAGCCCTGCAGAAACGATTTGGCGACAAGGTGCAGATCACTCCACGATTGACCCCTTCCAGCCGCGAAGCCACTTTCGAGTTCCAATCTCACCTGGCACGTATCCGCTTGAAATTTTCCGCCTTTGCTGACCGTGATGTCAGACAGATTCACCTCGCTTCCGATCTGGATATTGTCCCGGTCCTCACCCGGTTTGATGCTCATTCTGAGATGACATTCCCCGTGGAAGCGCCCCCCAGGGATGTCATCACCAAGTGGGTGGAAGATCGCATTGTCAGCTTTGTCCATACGTACCTCGCCATCCACGAGAATAACTTCTATCTGAAAGATCATCTCGTCAGTGACCCCATCACCGGCGTGCAATTCCCCAAGTACGCCGCCGGGGCCACGGTCGAATGGAAGAAAGACACGTACTACTTCGTTGATGATGTCTCCAAGCAGGAGTTCTGCAAGAAGAACAACATTGCCTGCTAAAATCATTTCTGGTCTGATGATCCCTGACGTGGACTTCCCGTCAGGGTTCTTTGTTGTTCATTACCGGGTTGGACTGGCATGTCGAACACCATAGCAGCAGGAACACCAGACAGCAGCCATGTGCAGGCAGTTCGCCGGCGTAACATCCTGGGATTGCTTGTCATCATTTTCGGTGTACTGACACTGCTGGCCCCATTAGGGCATGAAGAAGTGATTGGTGGACGTGCCGGGTTGTTCCTGGTACTGACTGCCATCATGGAATTTGGACATGGGTTTCGTCGTGCCAAACCTGCAGAAAAACGGTCCGGCTGGATCAGCGCCGCCATCACGCTGGCCATGGGCCTCCTGCTGCTGAATGCCCCGTTCCTGGCATCGA
>CAYPJB010000522.1:0-2863 GCA_964410845.1 uncultured Bacteroidales bacterium
TTCACTGGTGCGCTTCGTGATCGAACAGGACGATTTGAGCTGGCTGACGGAGGAACCCTCTTCCTGGATGAAATAGGTGAGATCCCTCTTGAGTTACAAGCTAAACTGCTGCGGGTGCTTCAGGAAGGCGAACTCGAACGAGTCGGAGAAGAGCGTACCAGAAAGATTAACGTTCGATTGATCGCTGCTACCAACCGTGATCTAAGGGCGGAAGTCGAAGCAGGACGATTCAGGCAGGACTTGTACTATCGGCTTAGTGTTTTCCCTATCGATTTGCCGCCGTTGCGAAAACGACTTGAGGATATCCCGCTGCTGGCACAACACTTCTTGTCGATCAGTGCAACTAAATTGGCACGTCCAAAATTGAAACTGACCTTGGCCAATGTCCAGCAACTTCAACAATATGATTGGCCTGGAAACGTCAGGGAACTGCAACATGTCATTGAAAGAGCAGTCATTACAGCCGAAGGCAATCGAATGACCATCAACCTTCAAGCAGGTAACACTACCAGCGATCGCCGTAAGCCATCAACAACAGAAGCAGTTCGAGTATTGACAGATGCTGAGTTGAAGCAACTCGAAGCCGACAACATCCGAGCAGCACTTAAGGAAACAAACGGAAAAGTCTCTGGCGCTGGCGGTGCTGCTGAACTTCTTAGGATCAAGCCCACCACACTCATCTCAAGAATGAGAGCAATTGGAATAAAACAATAAATCTGACCCCAACAGGTTACCAAGAGAGATAGTTTCGCCGATGCTGTCTACTTACAGCGACAGCTATTATCGGGATGATTGCCCTGTCGGGTGCCGTTGGCTTGAACCTGAATTATTTGCATGCATTGCTTCAATGCCTGTTTAAGCAGCACACAGACGGCCAGGTATTCCCCTGAAAGTATCGTCATGGCATTTAGCCAGCGATTCCCGATGATTCGCTGTATGATACATTATTACACGTTCAAAGCGCATTCAAGAACACTAATAAGAGATAACTTATGTACACTGTACTGGATTGGCACCTTTTGTACTGGATATTAAAATGAAAACCGCGTTTTCCCGCTAGTTTTTGCATATCTCTGCAACGATTTGCACAAGTCGAAAATGGTTGATATACTATCGAAATCAAGGGCTTTTCAGGCCTTTTGAGACGTTTTTGTGAGCTGTTTGGGGTGCAAGAGGTCGTGGGTTCAAATCCCGCCAGCCCGATTTCCTTCTTACATACCTCATCGTATGTGAATTGACATAATTTTCAGATAGTAGTAGCCCGACTTGTTAGGGTTGAGCCCGGTCGAGAAGTGCTTTCATCTGTCGGCGTCCAAGTTTAGCAATCACTTCACCGTCAACAGTTTGTTTTCCTTCGGGAAAGTCTCCAGCTTTAGTCCCTTGAAACGAACTTCCTGAGGAACCTTGTTGGAATGGAGTTGCAGGCCGATTGGGCCTTCCTTGAT
The DNA here is from genome assembly GCA_964410845.1 of uncultured Bacteroidales bacterium. Classification (GTDB taxonomy): domain Bacteria; phylum Planctomycetota; class Planctomycetia; order Gemmatales; family HRBIN36; genus JAEUIE01. The sequence goes on from CAYPJB010000522.1 coordinate 1,446, forward strand.
ACGCTGAGGTTCTGGATCGTACCAATCGACCACCTGGACGCCGTTGATGGCTACTCGAATACGGTTGCCTTGTGCCAGGATCTCGATGTCGTTCCAGTCGTGCTGTTTGCCGACCTTCTTGGCAGCTCTGCCATCTACAGGCAGGCCATTCCGACCGAAGAGGTCGTAAAGCCCATAGCCCGAAGGGAACATCACCAAGTGACCAGCATAAGTGTACTTCGTTCGATCTTTCTCTGGTTGTTTGCTGACATCCGGCTTCACGAATCCCCAGAAGGCGATGCCAGAGTGCATCTCCGATTCGACGAGCTTGGAAGAAAAAGTGAGTCTGAAGTCACTGTACTTATCATTCGTCAGGAGATATGTACTGAAGGTTAATGGCTTGTCGTTACGGCCGACGATTTCGCCCTTATCCACCGACCACAGGTCTGTGTATCCTTGCCAGCCGTTGAGTGACTTGCCGTCAAACAGATCGATAGTCTTGGAGTCCCCTTTTCTCGGTGGCAATTGTTCTGCTTTGTTTTGCCCATGGGCAACGCACTCGAGCGTGCCTAACAACATGAGAGTGGCAAATGGCACCAGGAAATTACTTCGCATGGAAAGACCCTTCAATGACGAAACAACCGGAGTAGGCATGTACAGTTGCCTCATGCCGAATATTCATTCTCGCTGTCGTTTCACTGAAGTTCAACTGTATTCTCAGCGGTTCGTTGTGTAAACGATGAAGGCTAGGACTTGGGGCTTACGTTCCGTCTGACTGATGTTTACGATAACATGCTGGCCTGAAGTCGCACTCCTCGAGCAACTCTTTGCAGGGTAGCACAAAAGTGGTTAAACTAACTCAACAGCGAATGATCAACAATTCATCAAATGAGGCCGAGAATTATCAGGGCACATGATTTTGTTCAATCATACTGACACTCAATAGTCAGAATGTTAGCCCAACCATGAAATCTGAAGTGGCGTTTCTCTCGTCTTTTGAATGCTGATCATGGCTCGCATTGACCTCGAAATAGAAGGTGGATGCAGCATAAAGGAAGAAAACATGTGGCGTAGAACTACAATCATCGGGATTGTTATCGTTTTGATTTCCACCATCGGAATAGCCGTGGCGTGGACTGGCGCACTTCCTCTAGACCAGAAAGAACGTGACAAGCAATGGGCCAAAGTGACCGAGGCCATCAATAAAGGATTGCCTCAGACAGCCATCAAGGAAATTGATCCAATCATTACCTCAGCCATCAGAGAGAAAGCGTATCCTGAGGCGATAAAAGCCATTTCCAAGAAAATTGCATACGAAGGAATGATTCAAGGGAATAAACCCGAAGAACGCATCACACGAATGAGAGCCGAGATCGCCAATGCACCTAAAGAAATGGTGCCCGTCATGGATGCTGTGCTGGCTCAATGGTACTGGCACT
>CAYPJB010000523.1:0-2860 GCA_964410845.1 uncultured Bacteroidales bacterium
AGCCGGTGAAGTTGGCAACAGGATCCATCAGCAAATCCTGCAGCACTCCATTACCTACAGTGCCAGCCAGGTTAGGCCCACCGGGGGCGAAGATGAATGACTTGTGGACGCCGTCGGCCCAGTGGAAATTGCCTGCGCTAACAGTGTTGAGTGCTGTAAGATTTGAATTATTATCACTATTAAGCGCCGCCACTGCTTTGGGTCCGGTAAAGGTAGCACCAATCTGAAAGTTGGCCCACTGATTAAAAGTGACTGATAAACCAAGAGCATGCCCTATTTCATGCAATGCAATGGAATAAAAATCAGTAGTGCCTCCAGGTGCAGCAGCCCCGATTCCGAAGTGCCATGAGAGTGCCGTCTCAAATGTAATCGCTCCACCCCACGCGGGGATATCATTGAACGTGGCTGTGGGTGTGTTGGAGATAACACCTCGGTGCAGCGGACCTTGCAAATCATTAGCTGTGCCGAAAAAGTTAGTTCCTGTACCAGTTCCTCCGATTCCAGCAGGACCACCAAGACTGCGTCCACCGGCATACAGAATCCACTGGTTAGCTGGTAATCCAGCAAACCCGTATTGATTCGCTGGACTTGCTCCCGCTCCTATCAGGGGATCACTTCCAGAATTTGCAGCAGTGCTCACTTCCCATGCTGCGCCAGTCCCTGGATGGTTGAATCCAACTCGCCAGCCAGCACTGGTTCCTGTGCTGGTTCCCCCCGGCCCTACTGCCGTTAGTTGGGAGGTGATAATATTGCTCCATCGATCAGCTGCTGCCTGCAACGCATCACGCTTGGCTTGCGTGTTAAAGAAGTTGTTGGTATCGAGTGAGTAGTCGATAAAGATGTTGAAATTCTGACTATATGCGGCTGTTACACTCAGCAACATGAGGAATAGCGCGGAGATGAACTTCGTGCGCGGCATGATGGAACCTCGTGGGCGAAGGTTGCTGCAACAGCCAAGCAATCTAAACGAAGCACCATACCTGTCAACCCGTATCAGACGACAGCCCGGAAACTCGACTTGAAAATCATCGTGGAAGTTTATCTCTTGAACGCCACGATAATCTTGATGGTAATGAAAATGACTGCCAGTACGATTCCGACAGCGGTCATCTTCTTCTTGCCAAAGTTCGATGCATGGCCGGACTGGATGGCTTCTGTGAGTTCTGGGGTTTCCAGTCGGGCGTGATCCAGGCTGATGTCCTTATCGATGGTTGCTTCCACGATGGCTTCCAGCAACTGCTTCGATTCAGGAAACTCGTTGAGTTTGAAGGAGATATTCTCCGAAGCACTCAGTATGCGGAGTGAGCGTCGAGTGATTTCATGCATCGACATCGACAAGGTGATGCCAAAGACCGCATTCTCTTCTTTGCGAAGTGTTGCTTCCTCCTCCAGTTGAATGGTTTTCATTTCACTCCATGGAATAACAGCAGGCACGGCTGAATGGCTTGAGCCATAGGCACAACCATCAGCACAAAGTGCAAAGTACTTCCGTCGCTGGCGATACCACCAGACAAGACCCCAGAGTGAAAAGGAAGCGATGAAAGCCAGCAGCCAGACCCACCAGAATGGCTGCCAGCCGGGAAAGGTCAGCCAACAATAGAACACAGGTATTCCGATGAAGAGAGGAAGGAACGAAAGAAACAGGGCCGCTATCCACTCATCGTTCTTAGTTAAAAAGAGTGATTGCAGCGTGCCAATGCGAAGTTCAATATCGTTACCCGCAATGCCTCCGGGCCAGGTCTTCCGCATGCCACTCTCCAGGGGGAAGTTCAGGAAATCTATCAGCTAGCGAACAGTTTACCCAATCTGCTTCGTAACCGTTCTACCAGAACATAAAAGACCGGAACAAGGTAGAGTGTCACCAGCGTGGAGAGCACAATCCCACCAATGATGGCTTTGGCCATCGGTGCACGTGTTTCCGCTCCAGGCCCCAGGCCAATGGCTGCTGGCACTGCCCCAGCCACTGTTGCAATGCTGGTCATCAGAATCGGTCGCAATCGAATCGGGCACGCTTTGATAACAGCGTCACTGGGCGACATGACAAAACGTGGTGACAGCATCCCTTCCACCGACTCTTCCTTGACGGGTTCTGTTGCTGAAGATTCGAGCAGTTCGTCCGCTTTGCCTTCACGTACCTGGTTGGTGTAATCGACCAGAATGATGGAGTTCTTTTTGACGAGGCCCATGAGCAACACCAGGCCGATCATGCTCATCATGTTCAGCGTGTCGCCTCCCCACCAGAGCGTGACAAATGCTCCAGTGACGGCGAAAGGCATGGCCAGGAGCACTGTCAGTGGGTGCATGAATGATGCAAACTGTACTCCCAGAATCATGTAGGCAACAATGATGCCGAGCATGAGTGCGAAGACGAGGCTGGTAATGGTTTCCCGCATGGCCAGCGAATTGCCCAGTTCTACGACATTGCCTTCCTCGGGTGGCAGATGCTTGAGCATGATGGCCCGACAGGCTTCCAGTGCATTACCCTGCGAAACACCAGGTGCTGGGTTGGCGGTGATCTCGATCTTCCGCTGGTAGGCGAACCGATGAATGACCGGCAGAGTCGCCACGGTTTGTCTGTCGATCAGATCGACGAGTGGCACCAGACGATTTCCCATTGACCGGATCAGCAATGGATCCATCTGATCAGGTGTTGCTCGCTGGCCAGATTGCAAACGTGCTCGTACATCATATCGCCTTCCACGGTCGGTGAATTTGGCTACCCTCTGCCCGCCCACCAGTAAACTGATGCTGTCCGCTACCTTCTGGGCCGGAATCTGTACGAGAGAGAGTTTGTCGCGGTTGGGCACTACCTGCAGTTCGGTCATGCCCGGGCGATAGTCGCAGTCGACATCCTGCACCA
>CAYPJB010000524.1:0-2855 GCA_964410845.1 uncultured Bacteroidales bacterium
GTGGTAGCAAGTAAGAATGATAGCCACCGGTCAGTGACCGGTGGTGGTTTACTTTGAAGTTTAAGTACAACAGTTGGAAACATTCCTTCGCATGAACCACCCCCGGCGACTCGCCGGGGGCTATTTCATTACTTCGCCAGCGAGTAGCAAACGATCTCTTTATCATTCCGCACAAAGATACGGCGATACGCAAAAGCAGGATGCGTCCAGACGATATCACGGCCATTCGCAACCTGAGTCGGCTCCAACAACTTGCACTTCCCCAATTCTTCGTACCCCGTCGGTGACAGCCTGGCGATAATCAGGTTCCCTTTCTCATTGAAGATGAAGAAGTTCTTGCTCTCCTCATGCTGAACCAGGAATGCATTGGCCCATCGTGCCATTCGGCCTGCTTCCGTTGCTTTCATCGACTCCCAGACTCGCTCGCCGGTTTCTGCTTTCAAGCAGCGCAACTGTCCATGACTGCAGATGCCATAGATGTGCCCATCCATGATGAAGGGCGTGGGCATGATGGAATGCAAGCCATCGGTACGCACTTCGCTGTTGCTCTTCCCTTTCCACAGAAGACTCGCTTTTGGCTTCTCGCCATGCTCGATCTTCAGCATCATGGGACCGTTGTAGAAGGCGGTGATGAAGAGTCGATCACCAGGGAGCTCGCGAGGCATCGGTACACTCAGACCCGATTGAATCTTGAATGGCTGTGTCCAGTAGACTTCGCCGGTCTCCGGGTTCAGGCTGTTAACCGATTCCGGATGCCAGATGATCAATTGCCGCACACCAGCCAGCGTGTAGATCACTGGTGGACAGTATCCAGGTTCAGCTGCACCGAGCGCTCGCCACAATTCCTTGCCAGTATCTTTGTGAAACGCCACTGCCACGCTATTCTTCCCGCCAACGATGCATATCAGCTTGTCGCCATCCAGCAGTGGCGAGGCTGACCATCCCCAAACAGGGCTCTTCACTCCATACTCTTTGGGAAAGGAATGTGACCAGAGCACGGTTCCCTTCTCTGCATCCAGGCATAAGAGATCTCCCATCGCTCCGAGCGAGTAGACTTTCTTGTCATGGATGATCGGTGTACAACGTGGGCCAGCTGAATAACTAATGTCGTAGGTAGATTCGTATTCGTGTTTCCACAATTCCTTGCCCGACGCTGCATCCAGGCAACGAATCGCTTCCTTGCCTGGCAAGCCTGTACGAGCAAAATCATTCTTGGGCTTTTCTACCCCTGTCTTCAGTGTGCGATCATTGATGTAGACCTTGCCGTTGGCTACTGCCGGCCCGGCATATCCGTTTCCGAGAGGCTGTTTCCATTGAGGTTGGAGTCCGCCTTCGGGAAACTTGTCGATAATTCCTGTATCACGCCAGATGGCATCTCGCTGAGGACCAAGCCATTGAGGCCACTCCTGACCTTCAGGCGGAACACCGATCGCTAGCGCGAAGAGCAGAGTCAGCATGCATACCTCGTAGTTAAATATCAAACTGCAGGTTGTCGTTTATTTGATTCTTCGTGCGAATTCGCAGCGAAGGTTCGCCAATGACGACACTGGAGTATGGTGCAATTGAATGAGAAAGACGGACGTTGGAACCAATGATACTGTGATGTCCCACGACTGTATCGCCACCCAGGATCGATGCATTGGCATAAACGATCACATGATCTTCCAGCGTTGGGTGCCGCTTGGTAGTACGAATGAGGTTGCCTGTATCATCGCGAGGAAAATTGTAGGCGCCAAGCGTTACGCCCTGGTACAGCGTCACATGTTCGCCGATGATGCAAGTCGCACCAATCACCACGCCAGTACCGTGATCGATAAAGAAACGTGGACCGATTCTGGCTGCGGGATGAATATCGATTCCTGTCTCACCGTGAGCATATTCCGCCATCATACGCGGAATGAGAGGCACTTTCAGATCGAGGAGTGCATGGGCCAGGCGATACACGGTGACTGCATAAAGGCCAGGATAGCAGAACACCACCTCGGCTGTTCCGGTTGCAGCCGGGTCTCCATCGTGGGCAGCTTGCACATCGAGTTGCAATTGCTGCCTGATCCTGGGCAGCATTCCCAGGTACTGTTGCGTTTTCTGCCTGGCAATGACTTCCACATCCGTTGAAGCTTCCGGGCAAGTTGGATCATGCCGCAATGCTCGGCCTATTTGTCGACCGATCCGTTCCGTCAGACTGTCGAGTAGATCACCAACGTGATACGTGACATTGCCCAAATGCAGATTCTGTCGACGTCCGTAGCCGGGGTACATCAGTTCGAAAAGGTCATCCAGTATGGCCTTGATCGATTCTCTACTTGGAAGTGGATGTTGCCCCAGGTAACTGGCTGTATTGCCTGCTGCATACGTTTCTACCAGCTTCGCTGTCAGCACTGGCAATGGATCAGGGGTCATATCTCGCTCCATGAGTCACCTTGAGATTCTACAGTAACCGTCGGCTTTCTGCCTGCATTGCTGCTTGAATGTAACGGGTAGCGAAGTCCATCTGTTTTTGCCACCATGCATCATTCGAAATTCCATCTTCAGGCGGCAGAGCAGAACCAGTTGGAGATAAACCTCCAAAGTGATGTTCAATACCGAGAGCGACGAGCTTTTCATGCAGGCGATCATTGCCTCGATACCAGAGTGTATCACCGGAATGGGCAATGATCGCCAGCGACTTCGCTGCCTGTCGCGGGTTCACCATCATACCTGCGGTGTATTGCCTGGCATGTTCAGGCGAGGTGAAGCACTGATCGATACACGATCCCTTTCCAAATAGTTGCTCAAAGGCAATACAAGCCTGCAGACTGACAACTACAGGAAAACGATCACCCTGAGAGAATCCCAGGTTGAGCACCCCCTGCCCG
>CAYPJB010000525.1:0-2854 GCA_964410845.1 uncultured Bacteroidales bacterium
TGTATCAGAGTTCCCGATTATTCATGCAGGCATTCAACTCGCGAGATAGTACGCATCCGTAAGTTGCTTCATATCATGCACTTGCAACAAACCAATACGAATATCAGCAGAAAATCGCCATTCCTTCTTCCCGTCAGCGATGATGCCCATAAGATGTTAGGTTCCAAAGATATCGAAGTACGACTCTAAACGTCGTCAGGTGGAGTTTCGAGCTATGCCCGTTGGAATGCTTGGTCGCAAGGTCGGAATGACGCAAATCTACAACGAAAAAGGACTTGCCATTCCAGTGACCGTCATGGAAGTCGGACCAAATACAGTACTTCAGGTACGTAATCCCGATCTCGATGGCTACCATGCCATTCAGCTTGGTTTCATGGATAAGAAGCGTAAAAGTGCTATTCGTGCTGAACGAGGCCACGTTGCCAGCCTCGATTCCAAGCGAGCTAAAGCTGCTGCTGCTTCCGGCAAGCCTCTCCGCGAGAAGGCCAACTGCGAGCCTCAGAAGTTTATCCGTGAGTTCCGTACCGAGGCTGCACCCGAAGCCAAGGTGGGTGACAAGATCACTGTGAAGACCTTTGAAGGCGTGGCTGCTGTCGATGTCATCGGCATCACCAAGGGTCGTGGCACCACCGGTGTCATGAAGCGATATAACTTCGGCGGTTTGCCCGCGAGCCATGGTGTGAAGCGTCACCACCGTGCTGCTGGTAGCCAGGCTGCCCACGCGACGGACCGTGGTAATAGCGGTAAGAAGAAAAAAGGCAAGAAAATGGCTGGCCAATATGGTAACGAACGTGTTACCATTCGCAACTTGCGAGTTGTTCGCATCGACGAAGAAAGCAATCTGCTTCTGGTCAAGGGTGCCATCCCTGGTGCGAATAATGGCTTTGTGCTGGTTCGCCCCACGAACAAGAAACGTAAGGTCATCGTCAAGAAGAAGTAACAAATACGTCCAGTCGGCGCAACCACCGGAACTGCCCCTCCGGTGGTTTGTCGTTTGATGGTAAGGCTCGCTAGAAAGTAAAGGGAATCCCAAGCCCTTCGCATTCTTGTTTGTATCGTATCATTAATTTGGGTTTGCCCTCTGCAGGCCATTGCCAGATCGGAAACTGTTTTAGAAGATCTGCATCTTTCCACTCTCTTAACCGATTCAAATCATTATCCCGTGGATCGATGACACCAAAGGTATATCGTGGATCAGGGCGGTTCGTTACCTTCGGCGAAAAGGCCAACCCAGCATAGAACGTCGCCCAGCCATAGGGATCGACCAGTTGATCGCGGTGGTACCGTATCTGCTTCTTGAGCCAAAGCCCTGCCTGGCGATGACTCTCCTGACTATGATGCAAAGGTTTGATCGCTGGAGGCAAACAAAGCATCGCCAGCAGTAGCAGTGCAGCAGCATTATGTATTCGACTGTGTTCACATAGCCAGGGAAGCGAACGCTTCACCCACGTATGCATGGCACTCATTCCCACTGCTGCGGCATAGGAAGCCAGTGCCACTGCGAGAAGTGTATGTCGTTCAGATGCATACCCTGATGTTAGAGCCAGGCGGCCCAGCATGATGGAATGCAGTGTGAAGAGAATGAGCAAGAGCATCATGCCCGAATCCATTCGCCGATAGCGGAGTTGCAACCACACCCCCAATGCAGCCATCGGCCAGAGGAAGTAGTGCCCCGAACGCATGTGAGCTTGAATCACCACTTCGAGTGCATCCAGCACCTGTATCGTGGTCATGCGTAAACCGTTCACCCCATCCTGCAATCGCTGCGATGCCAGCAAGGCATCACTGATTACCATCGAGTTGGTTTCACCCTGTGCGATCGTCCGCACCGCAGGTCGATTGCTGAGCTTGCCAATGGCCATCATGTAAGGCAGCGGAGGCAGAAAGAAGCAGGCCAGCAGTATTGCCAGGTTACGTAAGCTCGATCCTGTAGGCAGCCAACGCTCCAGCTTACTTCGCCAGACGAGGACAAACACCACGAAAGTAGCAGGGATAATGATCGCTTCCACGCGAACCAGATAGCCAGTACCAGCGAACAGCCCAGCCAGCACAAACCAACTGGAACGCTGACTGCGTACTCCATGCACGAGTGCCCACAGTGCGGAGAGAGCAAACAGCAGGTACCAACTTTCGGTAAGTGCATCGGTGGTCACCTGCACCACGGTAGGCAGAATCAGAAAGCATAAGCACCCGAGCCAAGCAGTACGAACTGAAAAGAAGCTTCGTGCCAGCCCATAGAGCGGCAGAATCAGCAAAATCCCAGCCAGCGATGAAGAGATATGGGCACACCACTGCCATTCGCTTGGCGTGAGCGGACCTGGAGCAATTGCCTCAAAAATAATCGACGTGACCAACAGCGTAAATCCATACCCCGGATGAAAAGGCTGCTCCTGAAGCACCGTCGTCCACGACCGTGACGAGAGCTCATTAGCAAGCTTGATGTGATGAATGCCATCCCGGGCCAGGATAGGATGCTGCACCAGCACGATTACTTTCAACAGAATGGCAATCACCACCAGGCTGAGTAGCGCCCGGGCATCCTTCGAGAACTTCTTTGGTAGGGTGTTGCATCCATGCATGGTTTCGACAATAACGGACTTATGGAAATAGACAAGGCGAGTCGCCTTCGCTCATGCACCTTGATACCTTGCTACCATAGCAACCATGAGAACGGATATGACAGCCGCTGATCTAGCTTACCTTGCGCGCCAACATGCCGCCAGTCTGCAAGCTGGTGGTATTGACTGGATTCCATCACAATTACCCGTCGAGCTTGCAAATGTAGCTGAGTTACCAGTGGAAGAAGCATCAACGGCTGCTTCAAAAGCAGTCTCTACATCAACTGTAATTAACT
>CAYPJB010000526.1:0-2844 GCA_964410845.1 uncultured Bacteroidales bacterium
ACAAGTACCGCATCGAGATCAACATGGTGCCGCACCCCGATGGCCCTTACTTCCGCCTGTCAACTCATGTGTACAACATGCCTGAGGAGATTGAGCGGTTGGCGAGCTTGGTGCCGGAGGCGTTTGCACTTGCTCGGTTGACTTGATATCTATTTGCCAGCAGCTTTCGCCACCGCATATCCCACTGCATCGCCGCGTCGGAGGCAGAGTTCTGCGAGCGAGGTGTAGTCGCCTGACTGTCGGGCCAATTCTGATGGCAGCGGGCAAGCGAGTTGGCGGGGGTTGGCCTGGGCCAGGTAGCGTGCATAGGCTTGCAGAGCTTCGCCATGTCTGCCTAGTTGTGACAGCAGATGGACGTAGACTTCTGCGGGGGCGGTCATCTCAGTGGCATTCTCCACACTTTCTGCTTTCAGGCGGAAATGAGCCAGGCCTTCTTCGGTATTGATGCCATTCAGGGTGCGATAAAAAGTCAGATAATCCTTGTAGCCACCTTCAAATGGCGGCTCGCTGTTAGGCTGAAAGCGAGGCGACAACTTGGAACCATACTCGCACAGGTCAATCACCTTCTTCGTCGTCTCGCCGGCAGGCATCTCGAGTGAATACTGCACCACCGAAGAAAGGTGCGAGACATCGATGTGGTAGCTTTCATCGGTCATCAGCTCAGCAGGAATCTTGAGGATGTCAGCAATGGTGGCACTATCTGGCGGCACATCGCCGGTCAACTCCTTGGCATGGAGAGCCAGGCTGTTGCGAAGATCGTTGGTGAGCGCATCGACCAGCAGTGCGACAGCCTTCTGCCTGACCGGACCGCCATGCGGGAAGCTTTGACCAAGTGCAGTGATGGCATTGCAGGTGCCATACTTCTTGAGGAGCAGCGCGAATCCTCGTTCGGGATGAGCCCCTTGCTGGATGGCCATATCGAGAATCGCTGGGAAGGTCTCTTCATCCCCTTCGCCTGGTTCCCAGGTATCGAGTGCCTTGGCCATTGGCCCTGGTTCGCCAATCATGCGAAAGTAAGGCCAGGCATTGAGCAGATTTTTCTCATCGAGGAAGTACTGGCCCACGGTTCGGGCTGCAGTCTTCACTTCCGCTTCGTAAGTCGTCTTCTGGTCGGGAGTCAGTTCTTCTCCCGTCTGGCTGAGCAGTGCTGGCAGCCCCATCTTGAGCCTCGCCTGCAACATCAAAGCTTCAAACAGCGGGTGATAGTCTCCTTTGTTCTTGAGCAGGATGCACAGGCGGTCTACCGCTTCTTTGGCATTGCTGCGTTCGAGGGTCTGATCGAAATCGAGGAAGAGGGAGTTATTCATAATCTGCCTGGTGTGAGTTTCGCTTCTCTTCAGAATAGAAAGCGACCGAGTGCATTGGTATTGGAAACCGAGGACTACAGTCTGCAAGGCTGGCTACTATCTTGATTACATGACTCGTTATCTGCGTCTATATTCCGCGTTCGCCAAATTCAGTTTCACTCGTGAACTGAGCTTCCGAGGCAACTTCCTGGCCAAGATGGCGGTGGAGATCATCTGGCTGGGTCTGATGCTGGTCTTCTACAAAACTATCTTTCGCCAATCGAGTTCGGTGGCAGGATGGGGTGAGGCGGAGTTTCTCTTCTACCTGGGCTGCTATGTCGCCCTCGAAGGCTTTATAGAAACGCTCTTTCTCGAAAACTGCCTGGGAATGGCTGAGCTGGTGCGTACGGGAGAGCTGGACTTCTACTTGCTCAAGCCCATCGATGAACAGTTCCTTCTGACGACTAAAAGCCTGGATCTTTCAACGATGCCCAACATCCTCCTGGGCATGACGCTAATGGGTTTTGCGTTGCATGATATGCATTGGCAGTTTGACTCGGTCAGGCTGATTGTCTTCCTGATCAACTTTGTGGCTGGGCTGGCCCTGGCATACAGCTGCTTGCTCATCCTGGCAGCGACCAGTTTCTGGCTCACACGTAACTCCAGCCTGATGGAAATGTGGTGGCTCTTTACCTCGTTGATGCGATATCCTCGCGATATCTTTCAGGTATCCTGGGCTTACCCCATCGGCTTTGTCTTCAGCTTCCTGATTCCGGTGATGCTGGTCATCCATGTACCAGCCAGTGCCATGGTGAAGACACTCGACCCGTGGATGAGTATTTACCTGGTGTTTGCGGCAGGAGCTATGTTGTGGATCAGCCGGTGGTTTCTCCATAAATCGATGTCGAGGTATCGCAGTGCGAGCAGTTGATTCGATCACTGCAAGCGAGCGTGGTTTATCCGCTTGAGGAGTGTCACTCGATCTGCCAGAATTGATGTTTCCAATTGGGAATAGTCATGGCTCGAATGCAATGTCCTCGTTGTGAAGTAATTGTCAAACTGGATGATCAGGTGGTTGCAATACACGACGTTGTCCGCTGTGCCAATTGCCAGGGGTTGATTCCGGTGAAGCAGTGTACACTGCCAGAGCAAACATCTCAGCCCCGCAGCCCGGGGAAGCGACGGAAGACTCTCCAGCGGAAAAACAATACATCGAAGATCATGTTGCTGGTCAGCTTGCTGGTTGCGGCAGTACTCATTGTTGTCAGTTTGACTCTGATCCTGAAGCCAAAGCAGCCACCTGAGATGCTGGCGAATGCGACTCAGCCCGTAGCGGCAATCAACGACAGAAGCATGCCAGCGCCTTCGTTTCCACCATCCGAACCTGCGAAAGCTGAAGCCAGGAAGGAAGCACCGAAGCTCACGTACACCCAGTTGCTTCGCCGGGAAGAGTCGCTACTCAACGAGATGGTGACTCTACTGGACGGCATACAGACTCTTGAACAAGCCAAGGCTGGCGTGGCGAAGATGAAGCAGATACGAACAAACCTCAACGAGA
>CAYPJB010000527.1:0-2827 GCA_964410845.1 uncultured Bacteroidales bacterium
TTCTTGGTGAAAAGCTGACAGGCATCCATGCCGAAGCTGGCTGCTGCATGCAACGCCTGGTCTGGACCACCCGCTGCCGACATGTGTGCGCCGAACCAGGGCATTAGTCTTTCACTTTCAGTGACGAGAAGAAAAGCTGAGCTTCCTGACTACTCAGAGCCTGCTCAGTATCTGCCATGTACATCAGAGTGACAAAGCGTGCCTTGATCATGAATAATTGCGTGCGAATGTAACCTGTCTCGATACGCCAGGTAAACTCCCGGCCATGATATTTATCGAAGTTGATGCTCCTGGTGTTGAGCCGTCTACCTTGCTTGCTGTTGATCGATCCCTGTTCCACCCCTTGCAGATACTGCTTGATCTCTGCTTCCTCGATCTTGGGCCGTTTGAAATCAAACCAGGTAAGTACAAACCCTGCTTCGTCTACCCGGGTACGTGGAATAGTGATGGTGGTTACAGTGGTATCGCCTTGCGACATCTTCTGGGATTTCGTTTGTTCGACAGGCTTCGTCGGGAAAGCCAACGACAATCGCTTGTCTTCTGTCTGGTACCAGTGCCAGTTGGCAGGTGGGTCGAGCGGAAGGAGAATCAGCAGTAGCAGCGACATGGTACCTACCTTGGCTTGCAGAAAATGTATGGATTAGTGCCTTTGATTCCATCCACTTTCATAGCCCTACTGCAATCCGCCATCGTGTCGTTTGCATTCAGCGGTGAACTGAGGAGTGATCAGCCGAAACGAGTGACCATCGAGCCATTCGAGTTGCATGGATTCCTTCTTGCCTGCAGTAGTGACATGCAGGCGGTCCCCCTCCACACGGTAGATGCCTGCGATCTTCCCACCACCGGGTATGATGAAGCTGAGCTGACCATTGGATTTGAACTCGACTCCCATCTCGGCTGGTGCATGGTCAAACTTGCCCACCCAGCGACCAAGTAGTTGATGTGAAGCTTGTGTACCACTCTTCTTCTGCTTGAGGAGGTGCTGCAACTCCTGCACCGAAACACCAACGCAGTTCACCTTCTTGCTGCCATGAAGACCTGAGCCCATGGTGGCAATCCCGATGACTTCACCAGTGCCATTCACCAGGGCACAGCCACTGGAACCACGATCGATCCCCTTGCACTGATAGGCAAAGATTTCCGCACGAAGCTTGACGCTAGGTCGACCTGGCTCACTGGTAGTCACCGCAGCGAATCCCGTAAACTCAATGGTGCCCTTGTCGAAGTTAAAAATGGTAGGCATCTTCGCCGCATGGCTCACCGCATACACAGCCGTACCGACCTTCGCTGCATCAGTGCTCAATGGCAGAGCAGATATCTTCTGGTTTAACTCAGGCACTTTCAGAATCGCCAAATCCAGATGTGGCACCACTCCCATGACTTCAGCTTGAAGTTGAGGCGACACTGCAAATAACTCTGCTTTGCTGATGATCCACCCCTCCTTGTTCTTGCGTGGCGTGATCACGCTAACCCGACTGACACCTTCCACCACATGGCCCGCGGTGATGATCAGCTTTTCCCTGCTGTCAACCACCCAACCGGTACCGTAGCCTCGATCCGTATTCACGAAAACCGTTGCAGCAGTAATCTTGTCCCGTAGAGCAGTCTCCGACAATGGCTTTTCTGCCTGCACCAATGTGCAAGCCAGGCTGATGAGGGCGAGAAGTGATATGCATGATCGCATGAGACGTACCTTTCGTAAGTGAAATACCGACGACACGTTCCCATACAACCAATGTTCGCAGGTGTGACAGAAATACTGGCATTCACTTTGAAATGGGTTATCATCCAGGCACATCATTCACTCCCAGGAAAGCCATCATGCAACCCTCCCGTCGTACCTACCTCGCCAGCCTGGGAGCCACCACTGTTGCAGCCAGCCTGTATCCACCGGCTCAAGCAGGCTATCAGGCGAAAGGCAACATCAAGCAGTCAATCTGCAAATGGTGTTATGGTAAAGTGAAGCTGGAAACGCTGTGCGAGGAAGCAGTCCGCATTGGCTACAAATCCATCGAACTGCTGCTGCCGCCGGATATTCTCAAAGTGAAGAAGTATGGTTTGACATGCGCCCTCATCGGTGGAGCTGATATTGTCAATGGACTGAACCGAGAGGAGAATCACCCAAAGATCATCAAGGACCTGAAAGAACGCATTGAATTCGCTGCAGCAGAGGGTTGCCGCGGTGTCATCTGCATGTCAGGCAACCGCACCATCAAAGGCAAAACCATCAGCGATGAAGAAGGACTGGAAACCTGCGCCAAAGGGCTGAAGGAAGTAGTGGGCCTGGCGGAAGAGAAGAAGGTCAACCTCATCATGGAAGGACTGAACAGCAAGTACGACCACAAGGACTACATGTACGACACCACCGAATGGGGCGTGAAGCTCTGCAAGAAAGTCGGCTCGCCCCGGTTCAAGTTGCTCTACGACATCTACCACATGCAGATCATGGAAGGTGATGTCATCCGCACTATCCAGAAGAACAAAGACTACATCGGCCACTACCACACCGGTGGCGTACCAGGCCGGGCCGAGATCGATGAAACCCAGGAACTC
Organism: uncultured Bacteroidales bacterium; assembly: GCA_964410845.1. Taxonomy (GTDB): domain Bacteria; phylum Planctomycetota; class Planctomycetia; order Gemmatales; family HRBIN36; genus JAEUIE01. The sequence goes on from CAYPJB010000527.1 coordinate 2,554, forward strand.
TACTACCCGGCTATCGTGCAAGCCATCCATAAAACCGGCTTCGATGGATATCTGGCCCAGGAGTTCATTCCCAGACGCGATCCAATGAAGTCGCTGGCGCAGGGATTCCAGATTTGTGATGTATAGGCGGATGCCTTCGTTAGCAAACTTGACCTGAAGTGACTAATGTCAAACGCAACGAGCCGGTCTTACCGGCATGCAATGACAGCAGTTGTGCTCCACTTGAGTCATTCTTCGAAGCTGATGTAGATCACAGAGGTACTCGCATATCATA
>CAYPJB010000528.1:0-2826 GCA_964410845.1 uncultured Bacteroidales bacterium
TTGCCAGCGACTGACTTCCATTGAGACGAAATTAGTCTATCTAGAGTTTGCTCGCATGATAAATCTAAGAATTTGGATAATCCCACTTCCCTTACTCCCCACACCCTCTAACTGTCATCATGCGTAACCAGCATCACATTGATGCTAGCGCGCACCAGGAGACCTCAAGCTGCCGAGCAAGAAGGACAAGACCGCCAAGGAGCCGAAGTAGCAGGCGAAGATTGGGGGCAAGAAGGGGAAACTTGAGTCAGTACTTGAGACGCCGGAGGAGGTGGTTAACGAGACGCCTGATGCAACGGTACCTGCGGAGCTAACCATCCCCGAAGCCGAACCAGCAGTTGAAACAACCACCACCACCGAACCCACACCAACCAAGAAGCCTCGCAAGCTCAAAGTCAAAGCCGATACACCGTCGCAAGAAACTCAGCATCGTGGCTGCGGTTCTGTAAGTCCTCCATGACCGCAAGGTAGCCATGACCTGCACGGAGTTGATCGACATGATGGCAACAGAAGGATTATGGGTATCGCCCGGTGGCAAGACCCCTCCGAATACTCTTTACGCCGCGATCAGCCGGGACAACAAAGAGAAGGGGAAGGAATCGACGTTCAGGCAGGTGGAGTTGGGGAGGTTTGAGGCGAATTAGCGGCGGTGGCACAATGCTAACGGGCCCGGGCAGGGTGGCTGGGGTCTTTGTGAACAAAGGCACCAACCCCTCGGTCAGCGCCTCCCGTGACATTACCAGTCAATATGACGATCGATATGACGCTATTTCAACAGCCCATACGGAGTGATTGAAATAACCTCATGGTGAGAAGAGAGCAGTACCGCGAAGACCCTCATTTACTTCTTGCCTACCGTCTTCACAGTGGTATCCACTTATGGTGCTGATGGCTATGCCACGCGTTTTGAAGAAGGATTGCACATCCTCACGGACGGCTTTCATGATCTCGGTCTTCTTGCCGATCAGTTGTGACAGATCGAACTTGCCTGTTTCATCGCTGATGATCTGCTGTATGCGGGCTCGCACTTCGGAGTCAACAACTGCTGTTAACTACCTTGGTCCCTCTCTGTGCCTTTCCAGAGTTTTCAGGCCAAGCCAACCACATAATTAACTCATTCCAGCAAACCGTCACCCTCTCTCCGCCAGCACTGAGAGCAATGCCAGCAGTCCAGAACTCGCTACCACTAATGCAATATCGCCAGACTCTCTGCCTGGCGATGCTAATTTTCCGGTACAGAAGCCACTTGACCGATCACGGCTTCATCTTAAAGAGCCAGCCTCCTGCTTGAATCGATCATTCATCTATTTGGCTTTATTGATGAAATAAGTACGCTGAGGATTTGCGTTTTGAGTGGCTAATTCCAGTGTCTTTCTGATGCGCCGTCTTCTCGAAGTTCCCTACGGGAAAGACGAGATCGTCGCCAGCCATCAGGGCGTAATTCCCTACCCAGTAGCTGGCACTCGACCGAAAATTGCTCAGCGCTTCGCCGGCAAGAAACAGTCTTCCAGCAAATCCAGCCGTGGCCGCCAACGGACACTTACGCCGGATGACTTTGGTTGATGAGAACGCTTGAAGAACTTTCTGAACATGAGAGTGTCTCCATCGGCTTGAAGCCGTACCATCGGCTTGATGCCGTAACTGTATGGTGGGATTGAGTCAGAACGAGTTAGATAACAGCGCTCATGCAATATGCACCGAACGCTCAACGATGCTTTCCGCCCCCCGGCCATCGCGCAGAGTAAGCCTGACGGTATAGTCACCTGAAGACTTGTAATGATAAGCGACAGCAAAGAAGTGTCGATGCTTGAAGGTCCTACTGCGCACCGGAGATCCATCGCCAAAATCGAGAGTGGCCGTGTACTGATCGTTACCTGCATCGCTAAGCCAGCCGCTGGCTAGTAGAACACCAGACGCGGTAGTACGGAAGGTGCGAAGTGTGACCGCAGGGGCAACATTATTCACCGTAATCGTAAACTCGTGGCTATTCCCCTGATTGTTTTGATCAAGCCATGCAAACCGGGCGGTGAAGACGCCATCTTGCTGATAGCGATGGCGGAGATTGAAGATGCTGTGGCCCGGTTGAATTTTCTCCTGAGTCCCATCTCCCCAGTTGACGAGTAGTCTTAGTTGATCGTTCGGATCAGGATCGACCAACCTACCGGTGGCAGTCACAGCACCTCCTTCGTCTATCTGTTCGACATCAATCGCCAGATCCGGAGCCATAGGCGGCGTATTCTGCAGGCCGATCACCAGATCGTTATTACCAACGCCTCCCGTGTAGTTGAAGGAGACACGCTGTCCGTTGGGTAAGAGTTGGAAAGGTGACGTCGCAGCAGGCACAGAAAAAGTACCTTGGACGCTGCTGAAGGGATTAAATAGGTTGATGAGCCGGAACGATTGCGATGTAGTTACATTGGGTCCAAATTTCGGCGCAAGGATCGCTCCGTCCACGGTTGCGCTCCCCAGCACATTGATCAAGTCATGTTGTTTCTGATCGTTGAAAAGAGTGCCGATAACAGGAACACTACTTAATAGGGCTGATGCGTTCGGAAGAATACCATTGAAATCGGTCTGCAGGGTCGAACCGGCGTTCATGATGAAATCGCCCAGGATGAAGATGGTCCCAGGAGTATCCTGTCCTCCTGGCACGAACGTGCCGCCGGAGTTGACGATCAGGCTTCGTATGATGCTGTTGCTGACAAACTTACCGCTGGAGTTGACAATGACATTGGTTTGACGGAGATCCGCATCAAAATTGAGAGCCACTAGTCTTCGCAGGAGACTGATCGTTCCACCATCAATTTGCAGTGTCCCTGCTGCTCG
>CAYPJB010000529.1:0-2817 GCA_964410845.1 uncultured Bacteroidales bacterium
ATCGTTCAGAACCTTGCTCGCAGTAACGGATTTCTGCTATTGCCTCTCGCCTGTATCTTTCTGCCGCTCTGGCGCAGCACACAGCGTGAAAAGGGTGAAGTGGTCTCTGATCTTCACCGCCTTCTCGTTCGCTTCTACATTGCAGGAGCTATCCTTCTGGCACTGGCGATGATCCTTGGCGGTGTGCATCATATCAGGCAACACTGGCTGACAACCTTTGCTCTACTGCTGCCATTCCTGCTCCTCTCTCGTATCGACCCGCAAAAGCTCAAACCCTGGCAATGGCGAGCCTCACAAGGGTTGATAATATTCGTGGTAATTGGAGCGATAGGGTGGCGTGGAAGTCTGATTGCTAGATATGGTGAACACGGTTGTTTGAGTGCGAAATCCTATCAGTACGTGGCTTACGCCAGCCAACTGCATCAGTCAGCCTGGAACACCGAAGGAAATGCGATTGTCGATCACCCGTACACGGCTGGCTATCTGCGTTTACATTTCCCCGAAGCGTACATTCATTGTCTGTACTTCCCTGCAACATCGAAGCCTGATTCCAGAAGCGAGGATCGTCTGCTTGTTTCCTGGCGGGAGCGACAGCCACGCACGAACACGAAGATGCATGAATACCTGAAGACCAGTCTTGGCCTGGAGCCAGCACAGTGGGGGGAACCAATGGTGCTGGATGAACCAGCAGAACGCTGGGCTAGTGATTCATTACGATTGATCTCGTTCATCGTTCCAGCTTCGCAGCATCGCACTGTTTCTATTCCTACTACTATGCTGGAAAGCACTAACAATCGCTGATTGCAAGTGCAATCACGATACACGACCATTCAGGAAATCGGAGTAGCATCACCGAATGTCATCACTCAAGATCATGTTGACTGGAGCAACCCGTGGACTGGGACGTTCGCTGGTAGACCGATTTGTCGAACGCAACTGCACGGTGTGGGGTTGTGGCCGGTCGAAAGAAAACGTCGAAAAGCTTCGCCAGGCTTATTGTTCGCCACACGATTTTGAAGCTGTGGATGTCAGCAGCGAAGCAGAGGTGATGCGGTGGAGCAAGCGGTTACTGGAGCAACACGGTCCACCTGACCTGCTTATTAACAATGCTGCCATGATGAACAAGCTGGCGCCACTCTGGGAAGTACCGGCAGCGGAGCTGGAACAGTTGATGCGGGTGAATCTACTGGGGGTAGCCCACGTGATTCGTCATGTGGTGCCGGCGATGATCCAGAAAGGGCGTGGGGTGATCGTCAACCTCAGTTCCGGATGGGGCCGATCGACATCAGCAGAAGTCGCACCCTACTGTGCCAGCAAGTATGCCATTGAGGGGCTGACGAAAGCCCTGGCCGATGAGTTGCCTGATGGCCTGGCGGCAGTGCCGCTCAATCCAGGCATTATCGATACGGACATGCTTCGCACCTGTTTTCAGGATTCGGCTGGGCATTATCCTGATGCGGACCACTGGAGCCACGGGGCTGCGGATTATATTCTGGCTTTAGGGCCAACTGACAGTGGCCTGTCTCGAACCATTCCTCAATAGCCTTTCAGCCCCGGATTTGTGATGCTGCGTGCCAGGTTAATCGTCGGAACGCTGCTGGCGATCTGGGGCTTCGCTGTTCTTTTCGTAGATCGCTACTTCACTCCCTGGTTTCCGATCTCGTTCACTTTCGGCATCGCGGTCACGTTTGCCCTCGGCTACGAGATGCAGCAGTTGCTGCCGAAGGAGGTGCGTCCACGCAGCGGGCCACTGTTCGGGTCGATGCTTCTGCTGGTGGTCTTCAACTGGGCCGGAGCGCTCGGTTGGCCTGGAGCGCCATTGGCCTGGATTACGGGTGGCTTACTCACCAGCCTGCTGGTCAGTTTCCTGGTCGAGGCTTGGCTCTACACGGAGCCGGGCTATGTGACCAAGCGATTGGCACTCACGTTCTTTACCGTCGCCTACATCGGGTTCCTGGGTTCGTTCCTCATTCAGCTTCGCTGGTATCAGTCCATCGGTGGAACGGGACCTGCCACGCTGGCGTTGCTGCTGGCGATCTTCGTACCGAAGTGCTGCGATATAGGTGCCTACGCTGCAGGCCGGATGTTTGGCAAGCACCGGATGACCCCGTTGCTCAGTCCGAAGAAGACCTGGGAAGGTGCGGCAGGTGGCATCCTGGTTTCTGCCCTCAGTGCCCTGCTGATGGTGCATGGCGTTGCCGCCTGGTTTGAACTGGACCCTGAGCAACAGTTTCCGTTTCGGAAAGTGCTTGTGCTTGGCATGCCCGGCTGGCTGGCAACGCTGCTCATGGGCATGGTGATCGGTATCATGGGGATGCTTGGTGATTTAATGGAATCGCTGATCAAGCGTGATCTGCATCAGAAGGATGCATCCGCGACGTTGCCGGGGTTCGGTGGCTTGCTCGACGTGTTTGATTCCATTCTGTTCAGTGTACCAGTGACCTACGGCATACTGCAGTGGGCAGTCTAGAGCACTAACCATCGGGCTCTCCACAGCTATGATGATGGAGAACCATTTTGCAGTACGGAGACACTCATGAAGCGATTGCTTATTCTTGCCCTGATCATCACTGGTTGCAATCAACCGCCAGCTGCCTCGACAAAGCCAGTACTCAAGTCGAGTAATACGACCGCGAAGAAGTCCGACCACGATCACTCCCACGATGTAGGCCCGCACCAGGGAACGATCTTTGACCTCGGCAAGTACCACGCTGAGTTCACGGTCGATCACAAGACCAAGCAGGTAACCGTCTACATCCTGTGATCTTTGACCTCGGCAAGTACCACGCTGAGTTCACGGTCGATCACAAGACCAAG
>CAYPJB010000530.1:0-2815 GCA_964410845.1 uncultured Bacteroidales bacterium
CCTCGCTCTCCCGTGGTTTCCACCTCGAGCATCGGGTTGGGAAGTTCCGATAACTTCTGCTCCCAGATAGGAGTGTGATTGACGTCCAGCAGTTGAATCACAGCACCATCGAGCCTTTTCTCGACACCACCAGTGCGGTTCCAGATGACAATCCGATCGACGACTGCATCGCGAGCCAGTTTCACTTCCCACCATGGATTCTCTTCTGTGAGAGTGTGGGTGACTGACTGGGATTTGAAGAAGTCTCCATCCGTATTGCCATCGATGGCACGTGCCGACTGGCCACGGAAATCTTCAGAGGATTGAGAGGTATCTCCATATCGGGCAATGTTCTCATGGCCTTCATAGACCTCGACTTCAGCCAGCGATAATATCCGTTGCTTGCCCGGTAGTTCGATCCGAACGAACCGTGTCGTCGGTGGAGTTGCACCCAGTTTCCGCTTGGTCACATGAAGTTTGCTCACGACAAAGTTGCCATCATCAGCAAGGCCTGCTCCTTTGGATGCAGGGGCTGGCAGAGATTCAAGTTGGAGGCCGGTGATGGGCTTTTGTAAACCAGGCATTGATATGGTGTAAACATCGTGCCTCGGTTGATCTTTTGCCTGCACTTCAATAATGCCTTTTTCATCAACTTTGAACTGAAGCCCAGCCTGGCTTTCGAGTTTGCCAGCTTTCATCACGTGCCAGCTGCCCGTTGAAGCTAGCCGCTTTTCCCAGGCTGCCTGCGCGAACAGGAACTCAGGCGTTGGCAGTTCCATCATCTGCCTGATGCGGGCAATGTTAGCATCGATCTGCTTGTTCCTCTCGAGTTGTGCCATGGTCGGCGCAGGCATCGTCGGGGCTTCGTTGGGTTGATCATTGTCTGCAGTCTGATTGAAGATGGCAAAGCCTTGATAGTATTCCTTCTGACTGATGGGATCATACTTGTGACTATGGCACTGCGCGCAGCCCATGGTCAGGCCCATCCAGACCTGCATGGTGGTGTTGATGCGATCTTTTACTGCTGCCACCCGAAACTCTTCTCGATCAGTTCCACCTTCGGTGTTAGTCATGGTATTGCGATGGAATGCGGTCGCGATCTTCTGGTCTAACGTGGCATTCGGGAGCAGATCACCGGCTAATTGCTCGATAGTGAACTGATCGTATGGCATATTTTTGTTGAATGCGTCGATCACCCAGTCACGGTATCGCCACATGTTGAGCCGCAATGGATCGGAGCCGTACCCGGCGGAATCGGCATAGCGGGCGAGATCCAGCCAGACGCGTGCCCAGCGTTCGCCATAGGCAGGATCAGCCAGGAACTTATCCACCATTTTCTCGTAGGCGTTCGACGAATGGTCCTTCTCGTAGGCATCTATTTCAGCAAGTGATGGTGGTAAACCACGCAGATCAAGACTGACACGCCTGAGCAAGGAGTACTTGTCTGCTTCAGGTGCTGGCGAGAGTTGCTGCTTCTCCAGTTCTGCGAGAATGTACTGATCCACATGCCGCCTGGCCCACGTGGTGTTCTTCGTCGCGGGAACAATCGGTTTCTGTGGCGCCACGAACGACCAGTGTTTTTGATACTCGGCACCCTGGTTGATCCACCGCTTGAGCAATTCGGTTTGCTCTTTCGTCAGTTGGTTGCCTGTTTCCGGGGGCGGCATGCGTTCAGCATCATCATCGCTTTCGATGCGTTCGATAACCAGGCTCTTCTCAGGCTTACCCGGCACGATGGCAGCGGGGTGTTTCTTCCGTGGCGAGATAGCGGCTTCTCGTTCATCGAGACGCAGACCAGCGCTGCGTTTTTTGTCGTCAGCACCATGACAGGCGTAGCAGTTCCTGGCAAGAATAGGCTTGATGTCGCGATTGAAATCGACTTTCGCTGCTGGCTTTTCTTCGCGTGCCAGCATCGAGGTGAGAAAGACGAAAGCACAGCAGCAGGCTGCGAACATCAGGCCCGTCTGCTTCCACGGAAAAAGGCAACGTTGATGCATGAAGGAAAGACTGCCGTTAACTGGTAGGTGGGAGAACTGACTCTACTATCATAACAGGATGGATACCCCTTTTGCCAGTGTAATGCAGCAGCAAGGCTTCCTCATGCTGCAGAACGTCTTCACTGCTGACGAAGCAGCACGCTATGCTTGCGAGATTGATGCAGCTATCCATCGTGATGAGCATCATGAATCAGCCGTCGCCCGGGGTGAGATTATCGTTGCTGCCCGGAACATTCTGGAGATCTATCCCCCGGCATGCAACTTATGGAGAAGTCCAAGACTGATGCAGGCATTGCAAGCGATCCTCGGGTCAGAATACGGCCTGATGCGTGGACTCTACTTTGATAAGCCGCCTGGCAAATCATGGGCGTTACCCTGGCATCAGGATCGGGCTATAGCGGTCAAGAGGAACAAACTGCCAAGCCAGCACTTTGGCAAGCCGACAACCAAATCGGGCGTGCCTCATGTCGAATCGCCCCTCTGGCTCTCGGAACAGATCGTCCTCGCCCGTATTCATCTGGATGCCATGACCGATGATAATGGTCCACTGCAAGTGATGCCCGGTTCGCACCGGGAAGGCGAGGGACATGCGGATGGAGTTACTCTGTATGCACAACCGGGTGATGTGCTACTGATGAGTCCTCTGCTGTTTCATCGCAGTGGGGAATCGAAGCCAGGTTGTCTGTTACATCGTCGCATCCTGCATCTGGAGTTCACTGGCGTACCTATGCTGCCTGATGGCTACGAGTGGCATACTTTTATTCCGGGTTCCCTATCCTAAACGCATGAAAAAGATCATCATCATTGGCTCAGGCGTGATCGGTTGCACTTGTGCCTAC
>CAYPJB010000531.1:0-2815 GCA_964410845.1 uncultured Bacteroidales bacterium
GTGGCACAGTAGATGTAGACGAGATACTCGAGCGTGTCACCTACCTTGACTGGCGCCAGAATGAACGAGCCTACCGAGCGATGAGAACCCTGTTGAGTCGCTTGAAAGCGATTCTTGGACATGGCCAGTACCGCTTGTCTGCTTGATTGCACTTCACGAATGACGTTGGCAGGAGGCAGGATCAGAGGATGTTCCTGCATAGGAGGATTCTGGTAGGCAATGACTTTCCATTCACGCTTATTGCTTGTCCCATGGCCTAGAATTGCAGCGCAATCAGCCTGGGTGGCTTCGAGCAATGCAGGCAACACCAGGTTGGTCAGATCAGCGAACTGATTCGCCTGACCCATCTTGAGTGCCAGCCGGTACAGGAAGGCAAGGTCTTTCGCCATCTTCTTGTGAAGTGGGCCTTCTGGCTGCGTAGCGCCAGAACTGGCAGGATCGCCACTGGGAGGAGGCAGCATCGTCTCGCCATTTTCGTAACGTGTGGCAAGCAGCACGCGCGAGACGATCTCATGACCGGCACCGGTTGGGGTGGTTTCGTTGTCTGATTCAAGTTCAGATAAATGAGTGACGAATACGAGCTTGTTGCGACCGATGGTGATTTCATCGCTGGGCGTCAGCACATGATCCTTGTTGATAACCTGATCGTTGACCTTGGTGCCGTTCCTACTGCCACAGTCACGAACTGTCCATTGGCCACTGCTGTTGCGGAAGATTTCAGCATGGAATCGGCTGCAGAGATCGTCATCCAGAACGACAGCATTGGATTCCGCCCGTCCCAACAGAAACTTCTTGTCTGGCTCCAGTTCGTAGACCCGGCCGAATTGAGCGCCTTTTCGAACAACGAGATAGGCAGTGGAAAGCGTAGACATGTGAATGGTATACTCAACTTCATCCGTGTATGTGGCGATACTGAGATTTTACTGCGCAGAGGTCATTCATGCGAGAAGAGTTAAGATGCAGAAGTGCAGTGAGGCTCTTGGCCCTGCTGATCGTAGGGCTTGTGTTGCCAGTCGGCTGTCAATCAGCAAAGCCAGCTGAACGAGTGGTGCTGTTTTGCAGTCAGGATCGAGAGTACGCGGAGGATATCCTGGCGGAGTTCACCAGAAGAACAGGCATCGTCATCGACTTGAGAGCGGACACCGAAGCGAACAAGACGGTGAGCCTGTTTGAGGCTATCGTCCGAGAAGCCGGGCAGCCCCGGTGCGATGTCTTCTGGTGCAATGAACCAGTCCTCATGGAACGCCTGGCCCAGAAGAATTTGCTGGAGGCGTACCAGAGTCCAAGTGCGACGGACTATCCTGAATGGACGCGACCGGGCCATAAGCTGTGGCAGGGCTTTGCAGCGCGCGGTCGTATCCTGATCGTGCATCAGAAAATTGCGGAAACAGATGTGCCTGCGACGTTGGAAGAGTTAGTGAAGCCTCGCTGGCAGAAACGATGGGGTATGGCCAAGCCGTTCTTCGGAACAACAGCAACACACGCAGCGTGTTTATGGAATACGCTTGGAAACGAAGGTGCCAGAACGTTGCTGGGGGCAATGGCAACATCAGCGGTGGTATTGCCTGGAAATAAAGATGTCGCGGTGGCTGTTGGTGACGGGCAGCTCGATATGGGGCTCACCGATACGGATGATGCGATGGTGGTGATCGATAAGAAAATGCCGGTCCGGATTCACTATCTGGCATCGGGAACGTTGTTTCTGCCCAATACGATAGGTCTCATCAAAAATGCCCCGCATCCGGAGGCAGCTAAGAAGCTGATCGATTATCTACTGAGTGCTGAGGTAGAAGCACGTCTCGCTCACGGGGCCAGTGCGCAGATCCCACTCAATCCGAAAGTAACTGCGGCATCACCACGCATCAAGACGCCCGCCACAACTAAGGCGATGCAGGTGGATTACTCGCAAGTAGCCAAACAGTGGGATGAGGTGCAGACGTACTTGCGGGCGACGTTCAAGGATTAATGCAAACACCCGTCGGATGTTCGACGGGTGTTCAGGTTTATCTATTCAAAGGATGTAAACCTCTGGTCCTCTATCGGGCGCCGCGCTTCTTCGGTTCCGGCGGGCGAGTGATTCTGATCTCCCCACCTGATTCGTCGAGGCACTGAATCTCCATCGTTTCAGGCAGAGCATTGGGAACGCCCAGAATGGTAACCTGAATCTTCCCTTCATCTTCGAGCTTGGCAATTTCCTTTCTCTTGCGATTCAGGAGATATTGCGCCAGGGTCTCAGCTACCCGGATGCGTACACGGGAGACAGTAGGTCGCCAGGCGGCGAGTTGCAGCATACGCATGACTTCGATGCTCATCGTCTCGCCAGTCTTCACTAGCCCGGTTGCCCGGCAGGCGGGGCATTCGTCGAAGTTGGTACGCTTCAGCGAAGGCCTGATGCGTTGCCGTGTCATCTGGATGATGCCGAACTGCGACATGCGGAGCACCTTCGTGCGGGCACGGTCGCGGCCGATGGCCAGGCGAAGTGCCCGTTCGATTTCACGACGGTGGCGTTCTTCACGCATGTCGATGAAGTCAATGACGATCACGCCGCCGAGATCACGCAAGCGAAGCTGACGAGCCACTTCCTTGGCAGCAGCCAGGTTCATCTGGAATGCGTTCTCCTCAGCATCGTTTTCCTGCCGGAACTGGCCGGAGTTGACGTCGATAGCCACCAGGGCTTCGGTTTGATCAATGACGAGCGATCCGCCATTAGCTAGCGGCACCCTCTTGTTCTGGATGTTGCCGATTTCATTCTCGATGCCGAAGCGGTGGAAGAGCGGTTCGAGCCCTTCTTCCAGCATCAGCCGGTCAGCATAGC
>CAYPJB010000532.1:0-1811 GCA_964410845.1 uncultured Bacteroidales bacterium
GGTGACCGGCTTCACATCCGATGTTTGTCCACCCGGTAGACTTGAGTTGCTCAATAGCTGCTGGTGTCAGCTTCTGCCCGGGCGGACGGATGTAGAGCGGAATGCCCGGACATTCTTCTTCCAACTGCTGAGTGTACCGTCCATCACTGACCAGGAGCGTGACGTTCTTGCTCAGTAGCAGATAGGTCGAATCCCCCGTGAAGCCAGTGAGGTAGCGAACATTGGTCGGGTTCGTGACCAGCATGCCTTCAAGCGACTGAGCATGAATAGCCTGCGCCAACCTCCCCCGCCGCTCAGAGTAGGGATGTGGTAACGGTTGAAGGAGAGTATCGAGCATGGTGTTCGAGTGAATGAGTATGTGTGGATGTTACGGGGGTTTTGCATTATGCCCTCTGCGATCCCTTCGGGATCGTGTAGTAGGCGTGCCCCGCTATGTCGAATGCTTCACGTGTTTTCGATGGCTGTCTGACATGGCAGCATGGTACTATGGTCGGCATAGGTGAGACAAGGAAAATGGCTTGGTTTTACGTGATTTTGGTGAGTCGTGCCGTGAACTCTCATGGACCTTCCGGGCGACTTGCGGATTTTCTTTCTGAGGATGAAACATGATTCAGCTACTTGCAGGGCTTTTGGTACTGACTGGAACTCTTGAAGTTCAAGAGAAAAAGTCCGCCTCTTCAGCTAAGATTGAATTCCGTCGAGTTGAAACACAACCCGCTGAAGGATTAATTGAAGCTGATGGCCCAAAGAATAGTGAGAAGATTTATCTGCACAAGAAAGTGGAACTAGACAACAAGGACATATCCTCTGCACTTCCGGACTTTGACCCTAAGACACAGGACTTTCTTGTTCATTTAACTTTTACAGATGAGGGAGCAAAAAAGATGGCGGCACTCTCGAGGCAGTCATTTAAAAAGAGACTGGCTATCCTAGTTGATGGTAAGGTTGTGAGTGTCCCCATGATTACTAGCGAGTTCTCTAAGCATGCGGCAGTAAATAATCTGAAAAGGGAAACCGCTGAGAAAATAGCTAAATCGTTCGGCGGGAAGTAACAGAGAATTACGAACATTACCCTCGGCAGAAAATGTTGCAACTTACAGCCCGGAACGCGAGTGACGGGGTGACCTTGCTGACGTGAGTGCTGGTTGCCATCGCCAGGGGAAGAAATCTCGCAACTGCGTGGTGTGTTCGCTTCACGAAAGTGTAGGACGCTCATCTCCGCGTGGTCTCCCCGTCACTCGCGTTCCGGGCTGCACGTTGCATGGGTTGGTGATGTCATCGCTGGTAAACAACTTTCCCCGCAACCACGGTCGTCTTCACCGTCGTCTTGCCGAGGTTGTCCTTCTCCTTCGGATCGAGAATGTCTCGATCCAGGATGACGAAGTCGGCAGCCATCCCCTTCGCCAGGATGCCTCGCTGTTTCTCGCCAAACATGGCGTAGGCTGCCCCGGCGGTGTAGGCATGGAGTGCTTCTTCTACCGTAATCTTCTGGGCGGGGAACCAACCGTTGGGGTATTTGCCATCCAGTGGACGGCGGTTGACGGCTGCATCGATGCCGACGAAGGGATTGATCGGGGCCACGGGCCAATCGGAGCCGAAGGAGAGCGTGGCCTTATCATCCAGCAGGCTGCGGTAGGCATACGAACTGGAACAGCGTTCGGTCCCCAGTCGGCCTTCGGCCCAGCGGCCATCGTCAATCACATGGTATGGCTGCATCGAAGCAATGACTGATAAGTTAGCGAACTGGCGGATATCTTCACGACGCAGGTGCTGTGCATGTTCGATGCGGAAGCGACGGTCCCGCTTGCCTT
>CAYPJB010000532.1:1824-2813 GCA_964410845.1 uncultured Bacteroidales bacterium
AGCAAAGATGTCGAGCAGCTTGGCGTTGGCTTCGTCGCCGATGGCATGCACTACCACTTGCAGGCCGGCTTTGTCCGCAGCAAGGGCCTGGTTGAGCATCACGTTTGGCGGAGTGACCCAGACGCCAGTTTTGCCCTTTTCATGAACATAGCTGTCGAACATCTTAGCGGTGCTCGAGCCGAGCGAACCATCCATGAAGCCTTTGACACCACCGAGTTGAGCAAGGCCAGTGCCACGCCCTTCCTTTGCGATCAGCTCTGCTAGATGGGCATGCTCGGAGATCGGCCAGAAGAGCCGCAGGCGGATGCTGAGTTCGCCCTTCTTCTCCAGGTTCTGATAGTGCCGCCAGAGCTTCATGCGAACGGTTCGGCCAAAGCCATCGATGTCGTCGATGCTGGTGACCCCCACGGAACGGGCTTCTTCGAGAGCTTTACGAACACCTTCGACGATGTCGGTTTCATCCGGCTGAGGCAGCAGCTTACTGACCAGCCCCATGGCATTGTCCCGCAGCGCCCCGGTCGGCTCGTTGGTGCCGGGCTGCTTGATGATCTCGCCACCGCTGGGGTCTTTGGTTGCAGCGTTGATGCCCGCCAGCTTCATCGCATGCTTGTTGGCCAATGCCATGTGGCCATCGTAACGGCGGAGGAAGACAGGTCTGGATGGTGACACATACTTGTCAATCATCTCGGCAGTGGGAAGTACGCCATTGAAGGTGCGGTCGTGATCCCAGTTGCCACCCTGCAGCCAGCGGCCGGGAGGCAGCTTCTTGTCGAACTCCGCCAGCTTGGCACCGAACTCGGCTTCGTTGGCACAGAGCTTCAGATCGACCTGACTGAGAAAGATACCTGCACCGAGGAAGTGAACGTGACTATCATGCAATCCGGGGATGATGCGTTTACCTGGGGCATCAATCACCTTGGTCGCTGGCCCGCGCAGTTTCAGCATGGCTGCATCATCACCTATATCGATGATCATTCCATCTTTCACAG
>CAYPJB010000533.1:0-2811 GCA_964410845.1 uncultured Bacteroidales bacterium
GAGTTCAATGTGCGTGGCTGGCCAACGCTGTACCTGCTGGATCACAAGGGTGTCATTCGCCAGAAATGGCTGGGCAGCCCGGGTGACAAGGTGCTTGACGAGGAAATCGAAAAGCTTGTCAAGATCGCAGAACAGGAAAAGTCACAGTAGCTGAGTGACTCTCATCATCGCATGAACTTCCCCCCGTCATTGACGGGGGGCTAGTTTTATTTCTTCAATACCGCCTCCAGCACTTCATCTCGATCTGCAAAGAAACCCATTGGCGTAGGAGTAACGAGTTGATCTGGCGACAGGGTTAGAGAATCGTCACTGGTCATCTTAAAATACTTCGTGGAATACTGCACGATGCATTTGGAATGAGGAAGGGTAAAAGTCCGCACTTCCCCAAAGTGGTTGGGGGAGCCACCCGTAGGTTCACCCATCAGAGTAGCCTTGGTTCGGCTGCGAAAGTGCTGGGCGTTCATCAGGGCTGAAGAAAAGGTCGCTGGTCCGATCAGCACAAAGAGATTCTCTTTCGTATTGATATCTTTCTTTGCCAGGCTGTTGATCAGTGGTTCCAGCAGACTGGAACTGCCACCACCGTTGCGTCGCAGATCAACGATGACTTTGCCTGGCTTCTTTTCATCGATCTGAGTCAGGATGTCCTGTGTCCACTTCCTGATCGGGTACTGCGGAAACTCCGAGCAGCGGTCGTACCAGATATAGAGTGTATTCTCCAGCCAGGTGAACCCATGCTGGGGCCGACGTTCCTTGAGATGATCAGGCCAGGTCTCTTTCTGAATGGCATACTTCCACGTGGCGGGGCTTCTGGTGATCGGCTCCAGGGTGATCGTCTCTTCCTTGCCCTCACGATTTTGCAGAGTGAAGCTACACTGCTTGCCATCCTGAACGATGCCGAGGTAGCTCAGTGGTTCGACCATGGGTAACATCCGTCGCAGTTGCATCTGGGTCTGCGATGCGTTTTCGCTGGCGATCAGGGTGCTCATCCTAGTGCAAACCTCGGCAACCGGCGTCGTGCCAATCTTGACCAGCTTCCCTTGAAGAGATTGCTGCTGCGATTCGTCAATCGCCCAGACATACCAGCCATCGGTCAGGTAGATGAAAGCAATCGGATACTGCGTGAAGGGAATGGAACGCGGTGGATTCACGCGTGAATGACTGTCACCGACGCGGGCCAGCAGTTGCCAGAGTTTCACGACGATCTGCTGATCGCTCAGCTTGTCGGGATGGATCTCTCTGATGGCTTGATCAAACTCTGCTTCGGTCAACTTTGTGAATGGCTTGATATGCTTCGACTTGAAGTTCTCAGCAAAGAAGGCGAGATCCTCTCGCCAGTGAGTCGTTCGAGAAGAAGCATCCTGCCAGGGTAGCAACAGGCAAAGCAGTACAAGGCACATGATCGTTACTCAATGATTCGCTACGACTCAGTCTAGCCTGCCCGGTCGGGCTTGTGTACCTGGATACCGAAGAGAACATCAGACACAGGTGATGCAACCTGAAGTCGACAACATTGGTAGTGCCAACCGAACTGCATAGATTGCCCAAAGCGGATTCCCTGGTTACCACCGAGCCTTGCTTATGATCGATATGCTTGCCGAAGGTCGAAAGATTCTTGCCAGCCAGGCCTTCAGTGTCCTGATGAAGACAGAGATGACCCACTACGCACCGGGTGAGGTAGAAATGAAAATACCTATTACCGATGCTATCAAGCAGCAGTACGGCTTTGTACATGGCGGTGCCCTTGGTTATGCAGCAGACAACGCGTTGACCTTCGCAGGAGCGAGCATGCTGAAAGCGCTATGCGTTTCCTCGGAATACAAGATCAACTTTCTCAGACCGGCGATTGGTGATTTCCTGATCGTCAAAGCTTCCGTGATCTACGCGGGGAAATCGCAAGCAGTCTGCCGCTCGGACATCTATGCCAGCCAGGATGGAGTGAAAAAGCACTGTGCAACGGCACAGGGGACCATTGTCAAAATGTCACAGAAAGCAACATAACTGCAGAAGATCGGTCTGGCTTTCTGGTACCACAAGAAGCTATGCTGCGACAGCAAAGCAGAAAGATTACCAAACGAAGAATGGACCAGGAACATCCCACCAACCCGTTTGTGCAGCAAGCCATTGCCAACCGCTGGCTTCGTTGGATACCCTGCCTGGAATGGATGCGAACCTATGAATTGGCCTGGCTGGGCAAGGATATCCTGGCGGGGCTGGTCCTTACCGCTGTGCTGGTTCCCGTGGGAATGGGGTACTCCATTGCTGCAGGCTTGCCAGCAATCTATGGCTTATATGCAACGATCCTTCCCCTCCTGGCGTATGCCATCTTTGGTCCCAGTCGCATTCTGGTACTGGGGCCTGATTCTGCACTCGCTGGACTGATCGCTGCTTCGATTTTACCCCTGGCTGCTGGAAGTACCGATCGGGCGGTGGCTCTAGCGGGCATGTCTGCCATCCTGACCGGAGTGCTCTGCATCCTGGCGGGGCTTGCGAAGTTGGGATTCATCACCGACCTGCTCTCCAAACCGATCCGCTACGGGTACCTGAACGGCATTGCCCTTACTGTACTAGTGAGTCAACTTCCCAAGCTGATGGGTTTCAGTTCCAGCGGGGGAAATCTGCTGGAAGAAATGCAGAACATCGGTCAAAAGATTATCCAGGGAGATTTCAATGGAACGAGTTGCCTCATCGGGTTTTCGTGTCTGGCGCTGATCCTTGTCTTCAAACGATTCCTTCCCAAGTTCCCAGGCATCGTCATTGCTGTATTCGCAGCGACGCTGGCAGCCTGGCTGTTCAACCTGGCAGAGACGGCAG
>CAYPJB010000534.1:0-2805 GCA_964410845.1 uncultured Bacteroidales bacterium
ACACGCAAGAGTAGGGCTGTTTTTATACAAACGAGAAGGGATATCGTCTATGTGGCAAGCAGGAAGAAGGTGAGTTTCAGGGGGAATGACCACATCACATCCATAGCACTAAATCTCGCGAACATCAAACCGCCAACCTGTAGCCATTGGCAAGTCACCGGAGAGGGCATGCAATGACAAGGAAGTACCGTCCGCCTGGGTCACTCGTCACCGCACGAACTCCTATCCATCATTGACCTTTGACTATCGTTTCCGAAAGATACACAGCGAGATGGACAGGAACGTGTCACACCGTTGTCCCTCAGTAAATACTCACCATTTCTTGCTGGCAATGATGAAAAAGAGCTTTAGAATGGCCTTCTCCTTCATTTCTAGCTTCTCCCCGCACTGAGCGAGTGTATGCCCGACATTTCACAATTGAATCAGCTTGCCCAGCACATAGGTTCGTTTTACCTGGGCAAACCTGAATCTGTTCGCCTGGCACTGGTCAGCATCCTGGCGGAAGGTCACATTCTGGTCGAAGATGTGCCTGGCATTGGCAAAACGCTGCTGGCCCGGGTGTTGGCCAAGAGCCTGAAGTGCAGTTTCCATCGTGTCCAATTCACTCCAGATCTGCTGCCGAGCGATCTCACCGGGGCAGGGGTGTTTCACCAGGCTAGTGGCGAATTCCAGTTCCGGCCCGGCCCGATCTTCGCCAACATGGTGCTGGCTGATGAAATCAACCGTGCCACTCCCCGTACCCAGAGTGCTCTGCTCGAAGCCATGGGTGAAGGGGCTGTTTCAGTGGATGGCGAGACCCGCCTGCTCGATCAGCCATTCATTGTGATTGCCACCCAGAACCCCTACGAGTTCGAAGGCACCTATGCCTTGCCGGAGAATCAGCTCGATCGTTTTGCCGTCCGGATTCGGCTAGGCTATCCCCCCCGTGAGGTGGAACGGGCTATTCTCACCCAGCACCGCCAGGGCGACCCTGCCGACCGGGTCTCTGCCATCCTGGAAAAGTCCGAAGTGATCGAACTGCAAAGGCGCGTTCGCGACGTGAAGGTGGATGACGCCATCGCAGATTATCTGCTTTCTATCGCAGAAGCTACCCGTGCTCGCGATGACATACACCTAGGCGTCAGCACCCGTGGCGCTCTGACACACTACCGTGTATCCCAGGCACATGCGTTGATGGCTGGTCGCGATTATGTAGTGCCTGACGATGTCAAACAGACCGCAGTCTGCGTGCTCGGCCATCGCATTGTGCCGAAGCTGGCTTCCACCGGACTGGTGGATGCCGGCGATGAAGCCATCGCTCAAATCATCCAGCGTCTGCCCGTTCCCACGTAAGTCATCGTGTACAAACGCCGCACCATCATGGATTACCTGGCCCTGCTCTGGAGTAGAGTAGATGGCTGGTTGGCGCGCCGTGCCTGGGCACCAACGGCTGAAGGATTGATCTGGTTACTCCTGGGTGGTGTCATCCTGGTTCAGGGATTGGCACGCGGGTTTAATCTGGTTACCTTCATTGCCGCGTTCCTCCTCTCGATGTGGCTCATCAACATGCTGGTTACCATCTTCAGTGGTTATCGGCTGCGAATGATGCGAGGCAAGCGTCGTCTGCTCGGGATGGTACATGTCGGCACGCCGGTGACGGCCAGTATTGAACTGGAAAACCTGGGACACAGCCCGATCAGTGGCGTTCGCATCAGCGATATCGGCAGCAGCCATGAACAGCAGTTCGGCCTGAATGTATTGCCTCCGCGGGCCGTGCGTGAGATCAAGTACCAGGTAGTGCCTCTCCGTCGTGGCTATTACCGTTGGCAACCTCTTCGCCTTTCCACGGGTTATCCCTTTGGGCTCTCGCGCCGCAGCCTGCTCTGCCCGACGGAAGAGCGTGACACGCTCGTCCTCCCACTCATGGGCCAACTCGACTTGCAGCAGTTCCAGCGCTGGCTGCGGTACAGCGAACGAGTCACCAACATGATGACGCGTGTTCGTGCTCGCCGGTCAGCTGCTCCTGCCGATTTCTATGGCATCCGTTCGTACCGTTCCGGCGACAGCCCTCGCTGGATTCACTGGCGGACGACTGCACGCGTCGGGTACCCGATGGTGCGTGAGTTCGAGGAACCACCGCAGGATCATATCACCGTGCTGGTGGAAGCCTGGCTGCCCCGCCCCGAGGCAGAACTGCAAAAAGCATGGCGTCAGGAGCACGCCCGGAATCTGAAAGGCCTGCATCGCGAGATCCGCCGATTTGGTGAACCGACAGCACATGAGTATGCGGTGGCACTCGATGATATACGTCTGAAAGAAGCCGAGCATGCCCAACCACTCGATCTGGTAGAACAAGCGATCAGTCTGGCCAGCACTCTCTGCTATATCTGGACGAGGAAGCTGGGCTCAAACATCAGTATGGGCATCATCGATGGATCCACGAAAGGGACCACCATTCTGGAAAGCGGACCGACGATGCGGCAACTATTGCCACTCATGGAACGCTTAGCACTCACCGAAGCCAGTACGCAACCGAAAGTAGCTGATTTGAAGAAGCAACTGGAAGGGCGTTCACTGCCTCCCGGAGCTATCCTTCTCATTGCCCCTTACGCCAGCCCCCTGTCAGCTACACTTTCCAAGTCACTCAACCGCCCCGTGCAATTGCTGGACATGTCTCAACTGCGAACGGTACAGCGGTTCTTCACCACCCAGGCTCGGGCTGTGCTTGAGTAGGGCATGCTGTGCATGCCTCACCATTGGAAGTGCTCGTCACATATCGCCAATATAGTCGCAGTGGAATCTCATCGAGTTGAGGCACGCACAGCG
>CAYPJB010000535.1:0-2780 GCA_964410845.1 uncultured Bacteroidales bacterium
AGCAAGGCCTATGCACTTGCGGGGATGCGATTTGGATTTGCTGTGGCACATCCCACGGTGGCCGAACAGCTTTACAAAGTGAAAGATTCGTACAACTGTGATGTTCTGTCTCTGGCAGCAGCGACGGCTGCCATCAAAGATCAAGCCTATTTGAAAGAGATGTGCAGCAAAATACTAGTAACTCGAGCAACACTTTCTGAAGCACTTGTCGAGTTAGGCTTCAAGATCATCCCCAGTCACACGAATTTTGTCTGGTGCCAGCATCCGGATCAGTTCGAGAAGAAAATCTATGAAGAACTGAAAGCACGTAACATTCTCGTTCGTTACTTCCACTATCCAAATTGGGGAAATGGTTTGCGCATCAGTGTTGGAACTGATGCACAAATTGCCAGACTCGTTGACGAGCTGGGTCGCATTTTGAAAGGATAGTTCAGGCTTCTTCGTCAGCATTCCTGTTGTTTGATAGAACAATAGGAGTTGAATGCGAAGGAAACTGCCGATGCGGAAATTGCTGTCGTTGGTGCATTTGTTGTTGCTTGCCACCTCAGTGCTGGCACAAGAACCAAAGTGTGAGTTTCAAATCAGTTTCACGAAGACAGTGTCAGACAAGCCATTCACCGGCCGCGTACTGGTGATGCTAGGCACGGTTGGCAGTGAACCACGCCTCGGACCAAACTGGTTCGGCCCCAGCCCCTTCTTCGCCAAAGATGTCAAGAACTGGAACCCGGGCGAGACCCTCACCTTTGGTATCGATGCCATCAGTTATCCCAAGGCGATGAATAAACTGCCTGCCAGGGAATATGCCATTCAGGCTGTTCTCGATCTTGATCAAGCTAGTTCGCATCGTATCGGCTCGGCTCCAGGCAATGGCTACAGCTCAGCAGCCAAGGCGGTGCTTGATCCTGCCAAGGGTTTTTCGGTCAACCTGGTGATCGATCAACTTGTGAAAGAAACGCCTTTTCGAGAAACGGATCGGATTAAACTGGTTGAAATCGAGAGCAGGTTGCTCACACAGTTTCACGGCAAACCGATGAAGCTTCGTGCTGGAGTGAAACTCCCGAGGAGCTTCTCTGAAACGCCTGAGCAAAAGTATCCAGTCATTTATGAAATCCCCGGTTTTGGTGGCAATCATCGCTCAGTGGGTCGTGATCCGCTGACGGCACACTCACCTGTTGAGATGCTGTACGTGGTACTGGATCCCGACTGCAGAACCGGGCATCATGTCTTTGCTGATTCGGTTAATAATGGTCCTTATGGCCAGGCGTTGATCGATGAGCTGATTCCAGAAATAGAAAAACGATACCGGGGCGTGGGTAAGCCAACGGCTCGATTCCTCACAGGTCATTCCTCAGGTGGATGGAGCAGCCTGTGGTTGCAGGTGACGTATCCCGAGTTCTTCGGTGGAACGTGGTCAACGGCGCCTGACCCTGTCGATTTTCGTGACTTCCAGCGCATCAATATTTATGACGCTAAGACGAATATGTTTACAGAGACATCTGGAGCATCCAGACCTCTGGCTCGACGTGGAGAGACTCCCATTATCTTCTACAAAGCATTTTCCGATATGGAAAATGTTCTAGGACGTGGTGGTCAGCTCTATTCCTTCGAGGCTGTCTTCAGTCCTAAGGATGGCAACGGTCAGCCCCGACAACTCTGGGATCGTGCCACGGGTGCGATTGATCAAGAGACTGCCAGGTATTGGGAACGCTATGATATTCGCCTGCAGTTGGAGAGGAACTGGAGTACGCTGGGCCCGAAGCTGACAGGCAAAATTCATGTGTTCATGGGAGATATGGATACCTTCTATCTCGAAGGAGCTACCAGGCTGCTGAAAGAGAGTCTGAAAAAGCTTGGTTCTGATGCAGTAGTTGAACTGGTGCCCGGCAAAGATCATGGCAGCTTATTGAATGCTGCCCTTTTCAAACGAATCGCCACGGAAATGGCAGAGCAGTATCGGAAACACCATCCTACTCCGTAAGGAGCCTTTATGTCCGCTGAACCTGTCGTGCCCGCTGATGTTGTACCTGCTGATGATCGCCATCCGTTGGGTCTGCCTGCGGGTAGCATCCGAGCCATACTTTCTATTGGCATTGCCGGGGCGTTCTTGCTGTATCTCAGTCACCCCAAGGCAACACATGTTCCGCTCTATCTACACTTCCTGACGTTTGGGTTATTCCTTTTCTTTGCCAGTCACGGACGAACCATTGGTACAGGCCCCCATTCGCCACTGTACATGCCTAAGGGAACACTGCGGTTCCTAATCGTTGCTGGCATTGTTGGCATCGTTGGCTGGCAACTCTGGCAGGATCCGCAGGAAGTAATTAAGAGGATGAGGCCAAAAGAATCGGAACTCGATTCATGGGCAATACTCTTCGCTTCCAGTGCCGGCGGTTTCTTTCTGGGATGGTTGATTGCCCATGGACCATGGCGGAACGCGCCTGCTTTTCAAGATATCCTTGCCTGGATCGCGCTGGTTGCCTTAATGTTGATGTTGATCGAAGCACTTTGGAAGGGTTTTGTCGATCCGAATGGGATCAAACTGGAAAACCGATATGTGTGGGAATCGATTTTGATTGGCACAGTGTCTCTCTACTTTGGGACGAGATCGTAAGGGGTTTGTTCCCAGCTTCGGCTGGGAACACTTCTTCATCACAAATGAAGCTGTGGTGAGGATGGATTTGGGAGGGGGGGAATCCCGCAACAGTCACTTGGCTGTTTCCGTTGACATGTGGTAATATTACTTTGTTGGTGCTCACCTGATCCCCATCAGCCTGCCTTGG
>CAYPJB010000536.1:0-2775 GCA_964410845.1 uncultured Bacteroidales bacterium
CTGAGAAGCTCAGCGTGATTCGTGCAATACAACGGTCACTTGCACATACGGCTTACCACGTCGGGCAGATCATGTACCTGTGCCGTTTACTGAAGGAAGGTGAATGGACGTGGCTGACAATTGCGCCGAACAGCAGTGCTGCGTTCAATGATCAGATGCAAGCGAAGTTGAGAACACCATGAGAGTCGGCTTTTCCGCTGGCTGTGTAGCCGCTTGTCCGGTACTCTAGCGTCCTTCCATGTTTCGAGAGTGCTTATGTCTGCCACACCAACGCTCGCTCCGTCAACTCCCTGGTGGAGCGAGATGACTCGATACCACTGGTTCGTCTTCCTCGTCGCAGCGGTAGGCTGGCTGGCCGATTGCATGGATCAGCAACTCTTTGTGCTGACCAGAGATGATGCTCTTTCCGAACTCCTTGGTAAACCACCCAGCCATGATGATGTGAAATCTGCCGGTGGCACTGCTACCGCGATCTTTCTCATGGGTTGGGCTATCGGTGGACTTGTCTTCGGCGTCATGGGGGACCGTATCGGTCGTGTCCGAACCATGCTCATCACCATCGTCATTTACTCTGTCTTTACCGGTATCTCAATCTTTGCCACAGGCTTCTGGGATTATTCCCTCTACCGCTTTCTGACTGGCCTCGGAGTCGGTGGTGAGTTTGCTGTCGGCGTTGCCCTGGTGGCAGAGGCCATGCCCAACAGGGCAAGACCATATACCCTCGGCTTGCTTCAGGCTTTCTCTGCAGTTGGTAACTGTACTGCTGCACTGGTCTACATCGGGCTGGGCATGCTGGAAATGCGCGGCATGCTCAAGGATTTAACATTCCTTGGCTTGCCACTCACCGGTTGGCGCATTGCCTTCCTTTTTGGCACCATCCCTGCTGCCATTGCTCTCCTGGTGCGACGCAGGCTGAAGGAACCGGAGTTGTGGGTCGGGGCTAAAGGGCAAAAGCGTGGCTCGTACGCTGAACTCTTTGGTGACCCGCGTTGGCGTTACCATGCATTCATCGGCCTGGGGGTGGGGTTTGCTGCCGTCGTTGGCTTGTGGGGCATCGGCTTTTTCGGCGTGCAGTTGGCCAAAGGGGTGATCAAGGAAAACCTGGCCGCCACTGGAATGACCGGCGATGAACTCAACGGAAATGTCAAGATCTGGGGTGGTCTCTATTCATTCTTCCTGAACCTGGGGGCAGCGTTCGGCATGATGTTCGCCGGCTATCTGGCCCAGCGAATCAGTCGAAGGGGAGCATTCCTTCTTTGCTTCCTTGCTGCCATGATCGCCACTGCAGCCACCTTCTGGACATTCAACAGCACCAGTATGGTCTTCTGGCTAACACCGATTATGGGCTTCTGCCTGCTGTCGCTGTTTGCAGTACTGGCCATCTACTTCCCCGAGCTTTTCCCGACACGCCTCCGCAGTACGGGAACCAGTTTCTGTTACAATGTCGGTCGTTTCGTCGCTGCCCTGGGGCCGTATACTTTCGGCTTCCTGACTGGCTCGGTCTTTTCGCGAGATCACGGTTACGGCAATATCGAAGGTCTGCGCTACGCTGGCGTGGTGATGTGCGGAGTATTCCTTCTTGGCATCGCCATGCTGCCGTTCGCTCCCGAAACGAAGGGAAAGCCATTGCCGGAGTGATGGGAATCTTCGCTGACAGGGCACGTCGAGTGCCCTACTTCAACATTTCAATCACTTGCGACAACTCGGTGATCATGGCGATGGGCCGAGTCGCTTTGTCTTCCACCAACTTGGCCGACGCAATGAGGGATTTACTATCCCCCGTGTAGAGGCAGGTGAGGAAGCCTAGTTTTCGGGCCGGGGCGAGATCGTTGTCGAGGTCATTGCTGACGTGGAGGGTTTCCTCGGGGTCGATATTGAATTCTCGCAGCTTATTGATCATTTCACGGAACAACCGTTCAGAAGGTTTCCTGCCGCGAATGGCATGCGAAAGAACGCGGTTCATCGGCGGAATACACTGATCGACATGTACCTGTGGATTCTGTTCAGCAAAGCAGCGTTCGAGATGGAGTGGGGTGAAAGCCTGGCCATCTGCTAGGAGTCCTTGCCAGTACCGGTTTTCGTGCAGCCAGTTGACAGTATCCGCAGCTCCCACCTGGGCTCCCACGCCTTGCAGGCTGCGGTGGAAGAAATAGGCGATCTTGACCGCACATTCTTCGAGCGTTCCATACTTGCCTGATTCGATCAGGTATTCGTTCTGCATCAACTTCTTGAGGATGCCTTCCCAGATGCGTTCATGAGGTATCTCAGGAAAGGTTTCTCCTTTTTCCACTTGCAGGCTGAGTTGATCGAGACAGTTGCTGATCATCACTCGCATGTACTCGGCAGGATGGCCGGGCTTGCGCGACATCGACTTCCACATCTTGAACTCCTGGATGGTCTTATCCAGGGCCAGGTCCATGATGAACTTCTGTGAATGTTCGCGAATGAAGTGGCCACCGGTGACGGCGAGCAAGGTGCCGTAGACATTCCAGGTAACGGCCTTCACCATCGGCAAGCTCTTGAGGTGAGGCTTCGATTTCGTGCGATGCACCTCAGGTGGAGCCGGCCAGGAGAGATCACGACGGCTGTCGAGGTGCTCAGCGTACTGGGCCAGGGAAAGTGACATATGTTGTTTGGTTGTGCTGAATCTTCGGGTATAAACTGATCTTACCACACATTCTTACAGATTGGCAGCACGCTTGGGTATGTTAAGCTAATTGATATGGAAATCTCCGCACATTACGTCACGCCACCTCATCGATGCAGCTACCTGCC
>CAYPJB010000537.1:0-2752 GCA_964410845.1 uncultured Bacteroidales bacterium
GAGTCACTCAAGCAAATTTCAATCACGATGGCCGACGTCTCGTAACATATTCGGGGGATAAAACGTTGGAGGTGTGGGATACTTCACCCGATGAGCGACCTTTCTTCGATATCCTTAAACTGGCTCAGTTACGAGTATCTCAAAAAATCGATGAAACAGGAGGGTTACAACCCCTTAATTTCGAATCAGAACTCCAACCTTGGTTTAACGAGATGAAAGCCAAGTACCCTGAAGAGTTTATATCCACGTATGATGATACTCGACGTTGGCGGTTGCAGCAGATCGCCGATTCCGCTAGAGAACGCAACCTCCCCGCTGCCCTCTTCCATCAGAACTGGCTCCTTGCTGAAGCGGTGTTGGAAGCTGCATCCCCGAAGTCCTCAACTACTTCATCCAGTACTACACCAAAACCAACAATCTCGCCGAAGTGAAGAAATAGCGGGCAGAGAGGTGGAACTTTTCCAAGCCGGCAACTGGTGGCAAGTGATCGCTCATGGATACCAATCTGACTACAGCAATCTGCGGAATGTGCAGCATGAGCCATGCTTCCTGAGCCGATCGCTATACCACTTCTTTTGCGGCGATACAGATCTACAGCAAGTGGTTTCAGAGAATGATCCCGTCTTCGATCGGAGCAGTCTGGCTAAGCGAGATTCACGATAGGCTCATTTGAATTGAGCATGCATACAGTCAGTCTGGTATTTAACCTTCCCTGATTGCTGATTCACATGCTCTCAACATTGCTTCCATCGGTTCTACCTCAGCCAGTTGATGGTCTTTTCCAACCTCTATCAATGCCGACGCAGCTAAATCACTATTCGTAATCAGCCTTTGAGAATCGGCAAAGAGGATCACTCCATCGGCTCGACTGTGCAGGATGACTGTGCCAGGCCTCTCCTTGTTGGATGTTCAATACTTCTTCCATACTTGAGCACATCAGCACGAGCTTGGTATCCCCGCTCTTGATACTGATGGCAACCTACCTGTAAGGTTGCGATACGGATTGCCTCAACCCTTTTCTATTTGCCCGCTACCACCCCCGTGTTTACACTCGGGCCATGTCCGATTGTGACACTCAGCTCAAGTTGTTGCATTCCATTCTCCTTGGAGACCTGGTGGACATGGAAGCTGAGACGGAGAATCTGTCACGGTCACCCTCCGTACAGTTTCATAATTGATAGCGTTATAACGCTAATGTTTTTGACAATGGGAAACACTTTGCACCGGATTACAGAGTTCCAGCTATGAACGAGCCCCACGATCCGAAGCTCACCGTCAATCTACCTGTTCACTTTTCTGAGCAGCAACAGGACAAGACGACTAGCTTGATTCGCCAGGACACTGTAACAGATCCAGGCGCCACGGAGGCCTATGTCGCGCAATCTAATGGAATAATAGTAGCAGGTGATGGAGGTCAATTCGGTTCGGTCATTCCGTCCATTCCTGGCTATGAGATCGAAGGTGTACTCGGGCGTGGCGGAATGGGAGTGGTTTACCGTGCCCGGCAGGTTACTTTAAACCGGCCGGTCGCGATCAAAATGATTCTTGGTGGCAAGTACACCCATCCGATCGCCCAAGCCCGGTTTATGATTGAAGCCGAAGTCATTGCCGCTATCCAGCATCCAAACATCGTGCAGGTATACGAGTTTGGCCGGCACGATGACCAGCCGTTCTTTGTGCTGGAGTTCGTCGGCGGTGGATCACTATCCGACAAGCTGAAGGCAGCCGGGCCGTTCTCTCCTCAAGATGCAGCAGCGATGGTGGCAAAGCTGGCCGATGGGATGGCTGCGGCACATCAAAAAGGTGTCATTCACCGAGATATGAAACCGGCTAATGTGTTGCTGACGGAGACCGGAGAACCAAAGATTACTGACTTCGGTCTTGCCAAAACCCGTCAGTCGGACATGACAGCTACCGGTGCAATCGTGGGAACGCCGAGCTATATGAGTCCGGAACAGGCGGCAGGGAAGACACGGGAAATGGGAACCCCAACAGACGTGTATGCTTTGGGCGTCATCCTTTTTCAATTGCTGACAGGTCGTCCTCCGTTCAAGGGCGACACGATAATGGAAACCATACAACAGGTACTTACCAGGGAACCAGAGCGACTACGGGTAATCGATCCAAAGATCTCGAGGGATCTGGAGACAATCTGCCTGAAATGCCTGGAGAAAGACGCGAAAAAGCGGTATGCCACGGCAGCAGAGCTGGCAACAGAATTGAGGGCGTTCCTGGATGGTCGACCTATTACAGCCCGGCCCGTTGGGCTACTGGAACGGACTTGGAAGTGGGCGAAGAGAAACCCGGCATTATCGGGCGGTATCGTAGCTGGTTTACTGCTGGTGGCCATCGCCACCAGCGCAGCTATCGCCATTAGAGCTGCAACGCATGCCGCCGGGCTGGTGCAAGCGGTTCTGAATGCAGACACTGCAAAAGTACCGGCGATTATCGGCAATATGGATGGGTATCGCCAATGGGTTGATCCGCTGCTGCGTGCTGAAAACCAGAACGCGGCACCCAATTCTCGGCAGAAACTCCATGCCAGCCTGGCCCTGTTACCTGTAGATGCTACGCAAGTTGACTACCTCTTCGGGAAACTACTTGAAGCCACTCCGCAGGAAGTGCCGGTGATTCGGGATGCTCTGGCCCTGCGCAAGGATGGCTTGCTGGACAAACTGTGGACCGTGGTAGAGAAGCCCGAAAAGGGTAAGGAATCACAACGGTTGCGGGCGGCGGCGGCGTTGGCGAAGTA
>CAYPJB010000538.1:0-2745 GCA_964410845.1 uncultured Bacteroidales bacterium
CTCGATACACAGCACGAATAGTGACTGGATGCAATGGCCCTTTATTGTTGCTCAAAAGATTCTGAATGACTTCTTCTTCACGGGCTGGTGAAAAGACTTCAGACTGAGTATCTGTCTTGAGCTGCCCAATCTCTACTGCACACTCTGCACGCTCGTTAATGAGCTTGAGGAGCTGGAGATCGATCTTGTCGATTTGGGAGCGCAACGACTTGAGTTGCTGAGCAGCCTTGGCAGGATTGACGTCCGGTTTCTTCGACATAGGTGACTCTGGTTGCAGACGAGTTCGGGCTGAACATTTGTGTCATTTTCTAAGGTAAGCGGTTCAGCTGTCAACGAAGTCCTAAACTAAATGTGGAAAATAGTAGATAATTTAGGGCGATTCTGCTGCCGCTGCCAAATTGACAACACCAGGGAGTACATGAAAATCCCAGCCGTTGCCATATTGGCACCAGTCGTCAGGATCATATAAAGAAAAAATAGTTCACAAATACCAACATGTCAAAGACTTACGACGAATTGCTTAACTGTTTTTCAACTTGGAATAGCAGTTGCTAAAATAACAACGCGACCGTTCAGATCGAAACTTAACTCTGACACAAGGATACTTGCCCCATGGCTGAAGAGAAAATCATAGGAATTGACTTAGGCACCACTAACTCCGTGGTTGCGGTCATGGAAGGCAATGAACCAAAAGTCATCGCCAACCAGGAAGGAAATCGCATCACCCCCAGCGTCGTGGCTTTCACCGACAAAGGCGACATCCTCGTCGGCGATCCAGCCAAGCGTCAAGCTGTCACCAATCCCAAGCGCACGATTTACTCGATCAAGCGATTCATGGGTCGCCGTCACAATGAAGTCGAATCAGAAGAGAAACTGGTACCCTACCCCATCGTGGGCGGCGCCGGTGATCTCGTCAAAGTGCAGGTGGGCGATAAGCAACAGACTCCTCCTGAAATCTCAGCTCTCGTCCTCCGCAAGCTGAAGGAAGCTGCTGAAGCTTACCTGGGCCACAAGGTACGCAAAGCTGTTATTACCGTGCCTGCTTACTTCAACGATGCCCAGCGGCAGGCAACCATCGATGCAGCTGTCATTGCAGGCTTCGATTCCGAGTGGGAGATCGAAGGCAAAGACGGCAAGATGGTCAAGCAGAAGATGCGTATCATCAACGAACCAACTGCTGCATCACTCGCCTACGGCCTCGACAGCAAGAAGAACGAAAAAATCGCAGTCTTCGATCTGGGTGGTGGTACCTTCGATATCTCCATCCTCGACGTGGGCGATGGCATCTTCGAAGTGAAATCCGTCAACGGCGATACCCATCTTGGTGGCGACGATTGGGATGATGTCCTGATCAACTGGTGTGCTGATGAATTCAAGAAGCAGCAGGGCATCGATCTCCGCAAAGATGCGATGGCCATGCAGCGTCTGAAGGAAGCTGCTGAACGAGCCAAGAAGGATCTCTCGCAGCAGGCCAATACGGAGATCAATCTGCCGTTCATCACTGCGGATGCCAGTGGCCCCAAGCACCTGCAACTGAACCTGAGCCGGGCCCAGTTTGAGAAACTCACTGAGCATCTCATCGAACGCTGCAAGGCTCCTGTACTGAAGGCCCTCAAAGATTCAGGCATCAAGGCCAGCGAGATCGATGAAGTGGTACTCGTGGGTGGTATGACCCGCGTGCCCCGCGTCCAGCAGATCGTCAAAGAGATCTTCGGCAAGGAACCCCACCGTGGCGTGAATCCTGACGAAGTGGTGGCAATCGGTGCTGCCATCCAGGGGGCTCAGCTCCTCAAGGGTGCCAAGGCTGAAGTGCTCCTGCTGGATGTCACCCCGCTTTCACTGGGCATTGAAACGCTCGGCGGCGTGATGACCAAGATGATCGAACGCAATACCACCATCCCCGCACAGAAGAAGAACACCTTCTCCACTGCTGACGACAACCAGCCTTCGGTAACGGTCAAGGTCTTCCAGGGCGAACGGGAGATGGCCAGCGACAACAAGCTGCTGGGCATCTTCAACCTCGATGGCATCCCCCCTGCCCCGCGCGGCATGCCACAGATCGAAGTCGCTTTCGACATCGATCACAACGGTATCCTCAACGTCAGTGCCAAGGACCTGGGAACCGGCAAGGAGCAGAAGATTCGCATCGAAGCATCCTCCGGCCTCAACTCCGCTGAAATTGAGAAGATGCGAAAGGATGCAGAATTGCATGCCGACGAGGACAAGAAGAAACGTGAACTGGCGGAGACCCGCAACCAGAGCGAACAGATGGCCTATCAGACTGAGAAGCTGATCAAGGACATGGGTGACAAACTTGCCGAGAATGACAAGGCTCCCATCACAGCCGCCATCGAACGCGTTCGCACTGCAGCCAAGGGTGAAGATGTGGCAGCGATGAAGCAGGCACTGGATGCCCTGCAGCAGGCCAGCCATGCGATGTCACAGCAACTCTACAAGGGTGCTCAACCAGGTGCTGGTGGCCCGGAAGCCCCTGGCACAGCCTCCCCCGCAGGCGGTGACAAAGGCAAGGATGACGTCATCGATGCGGAGTATGAGGTGAAGAAGTAACGATAGCTTAAGCAAGCACTGAAGGCCGAGCGTGATACGCTCGGCCTTTTTCACTTTAACACAAAGTCACTTGGCTGATGGTATCTGCTCGATTCTCTTTACTTTCACCAAAGTCACCAGAGTCATATCGTCTTTCAGCCTCTTGGCTGCCGTTGCTTCGTTATAAAAACAGAAATA
>CAYPJB010000539.1:0-2743 GCA_964410845.1 uncultured Bacteroidales bacterium
GGTGCCGAAGACATCGACCTGGAAGCTGTGATCAATCACGAGTTCGACAGGCTGCAGTGGATTGATCTTCTTCGGATCGCCCCCCATCGCCGCCACCGCATCACGCATCGTCGCCAGATCGACCACGCAAGGCACACCGGTGAAATCCTGCAGGATCACACGGGCCGGGCTGAAGCTGATCTCCGTGTCAGGCTCCGCCTTCGCATTCCACTTGGCCAGCGCCTCAATGTCCTGCTTGCGAACACTCAGGCCATTCTCGTTGCGAAGCAGATTCTCGAGCAGAATCTTGAGCGAGAAAGGCAGATGCTTCGTCTCCGGAAACGCCTGATAAATCGGTGCCAGCCGATAGATGGTGTACTCTTGGTTGTTGGCCTTCAGAGTGCTGCGGGTATGGAACGAATTGCTGACAGAAGCCATCGGCACTGATCCTACTGGAGGAGAAATAGCTAAGGTCATTCTAGACAAGGGAACCGTTTGTGTAGAGGGCATTCCGGGGAGGGAGAAGCGCCACCAACTATTCAACCAAGAGCGGCGCGGCGTCAGCCCGCCGGTGAGTTACTCAAGCGCAACGCCAACACACCGGCGGACTAACGTCGCGCCGCTCTTGTAATAAATACATCAAATGCGAATCCAGCAATGCTAAGCGCGTACGCGATGAATGTCAAACCAGCATTTCAAAGTTAGACCCACAAGCTAACTATTGATCAAAGCACAATACTTCACGACCGATAAACTGTTTTAGCTTGACCACATCGACAAGTGTTACATCTTCGCTTAATGTCAATTCAGCTAACAGGCTACTTTGACCTGGAAATCGCAACTCATAGAGCCAGAATCCTTCTGGTGAGGCGACAGCGAATAGACCACAACGAAGTTTGCCTGCATAAGACTCTGCTTGTTCTCTGGCAAATTGAAGATCTTTCGTATTAGCAATCTGACGTTTAGTCTCCAACACAAATCCAACGTCTGAAGCAAGAGCACTTCGATACCCAACAAAATCTGCTTTAACTTTATGGGGCTTTCCTGATCCAACCTTGATCATCATTTCAACTTGCCGAGCAAGATTCTTTCCAAGCTCCCAGCCTATTTTCCTAAGTACCGGGATGATGAGACGCTCTTCAACCTCAGTTTCGCACCATTTTTCCCCCGATATCTTGATCATACGTACGCCAAACGCTGCGTTCGCAAACTGATCAAGCTGTTCAGAAATTTCTGCATTTGTCTGTTTAACTATTTCTTTGATTCGTTGCCATATCTCAGAAGGAACTTCATGATTGAGTAGCCCTTGGAAATTGCATTTAACTAAGCGCCATTCTTTAAGTACTTCATCCTTCTTCATTTCTGAAATACGTATCCATGGAATTGCTATCTTGTCTGTCAACTCCCCTCGAAACCCATTCCAGCTACCGAATGGATCGTAGTATGCATCACATGCAAAGCGATATATGCTGACAATCGCTGAACGAGGTGACACACAATACATCAACGCAAGATCGCCATACCTAGCATTCTTGTTAGCAGCCCACGCACCAACATTTTCACTACCATGTGCGTCAATGTCTTCGAATTCTCCTGCTGAATTATTTGTTGCTACAATCCAAATGCGTTGAAGTTGATCTGTTGGATATCTGCCTGGGCTCGAAAGCAATCGTGGTCCGAAGTCGTAAACAAGTGCGAACAGTTGCCATGTTTCGAGACCATGCTTTTCCGCAAAGTCATATAGTGCATCACTGATATTGAGCCAAACAGTGAACGGGCTTAAAGATTCATCATCTTGGTATTCAATACCCAGAGTGTTTATGATTTTCTTTAGCCGATAGTAAGAAAGCTCAAGGTCGATTGGAAACATAACATCAGGAAACAAGCAGTGGACATAATATGACGCTGCCTGAACGTCGCTGTACTTACAGATACCTTCAACTGCATGCATGTCTATCACATCATCGGACATAGCAACTTCAGCCAAGTAGTTACCCTGTACAATTTTTGTTCTGTAACTGTATCCCTGCCAATGTTTAGCCATTAATTTTCGGACCGTGTCAGGAATCTCTAATCTGGCGAAAATGAGATCGACCTCGCGATCAAGCATCTCATCATCAGGCCTCTCCTTAAACACAAACTGTTCATTATCCTCTGCTAGATTATCTTCAATACTTGCCTCCTCCTTTACTTCAAGCATTCCCTCCTCATCAATTTTCGCTTCTTCATGGAAGCCGAACATTTCGTTATAGCGATGACGCACAGTACTTCTGTCAGCTTCCCAGTACATAGAAATCATTTGTTCAATGTTCTGCATAGAATTCTCACTCTCGTTCATTGGAATTATGTGGCGTTAGTTCCCTGCCTTGCTGGGTGGCACCGAACCGTGTCACCTATATGTCCGTTCTGGACAGGTTACTTCATTTATATGCCACCGCAAGAGACATCTTTGCATGCATTAACCAACCCATTCAACACCTCCACCCCCCTCGCCAGCATCGCATCATCCACCGCATAGCTGATCCGGAAGTGACTGTCCTGCTGGCTAAAGCACATGCCGGGCATCATCACCAGGTTTTTACCGAGAGCTTTCTCCACGAAGCTACTGCCCGTTCCTGCGGGTGCTTTCGGCAACAGGTAGAATCCGCCGCCGGGTTTCACTGCTTCGTATCTTGGGTCGAGGTGCTTCACAAGGTAGTCTCGCTTCTTACGATACTGGGTCACGTAGTCGTCCATCGGATAGGTCCAAGCCATTTGGGCAGCG
>CAYPJB010000540.1:0-2736 GCA_964410845.1 uncultured Bacteroidales bacterium
AGACCACCCAGGCCAAGCTCCTGGCCTGGTCCGGGGTTCAAGGCAAATTCGTAAGCCAGAGTCAGGCTTTCATTCTCGTTCGTGCCACAAGGGAATATCATTCGATTTCCTTGTGGTTTTATTCGCCATATGGGCCTCGGCTCACTGAACCAACTCACGCCCAGCCATGTTCCCATTCCCAGGAGTAGCGCCAGCACGAATCGCCAGAAGCTGAGTCGTCTGAGAGGTCGCTCACTCATGGGATAGAGTCCAACTCGTGTTCATCGGAACCTGTGGAAAGAGGAAAGCCTGTCCTACTCAATCGAGGCTAGAATGCCTTCCATTTCCTGGTACGCATGATGGTCCGCCTGCTTGAAAGCGGTCTGCATCCCCATCGTCAGCATGGTTTTGGCTTCCTCCAAACGCTCTGCCTGGATGAGCAGTTGGCCGACTTGAAGAAATCCGGGCACGTATTCGGGTGAATCCTTCAGGAGGAGATGGAGTTGATCGATCGCACCGGTGAGGTTGCCCTCCGCTTCAAGTTCCTTGGCGAAGCCATACCGAAGAAACGGGTCGTGCGGGTCATCCTCGAGCATGCTGAGTAATTGTTCTTTGCGAGACATCACAAGATTCCTGGCTGAATGTTCGGACTGGTTAGCTTGCATGGCATGGCCATTATAGTCGTCACGCCAAGCGTCTTTGGCATGATT
This sequence comes from uncultured Bacteroidales bacterium, assembly GCA_964410845.1. Classification (GTDB taxonomy): domain Bacteria; phylum Planctomycetota; class Planctomycetia; order Gemmatales; family HRBIN36; genus JAEUIE01. The sequence goes on from CAYPJB010000540.1 coordinate 690, forward strand.
CTTTCCTTACACGACAAGTTTCCACAACTACCCACAATCCCGTTTCTCTCCCATCAAGCAAGAGGTACTGCCAGGACGAAATTCCCTTTAGCCCGCACATTATCATCCCCTTGTATGCGAAGCATCCATGAGTTCCACACCACGCCATCGCTTTCGCTTCTGGGTACTATCGCTATCGTTCTTTCTTGCCCTGCCTGGGTTTGTGTTGGCAGGTGAACCGCCTGCCGCTCCCAGCCGACGCACTGCCATCGTAAGCGTCGTGGAGAAATCCAAAGCCTCCGTTGTCAATATCTACAGTGAACGCCAGACTATCCTGCCTTATGGCGACCGTTCCCTGGGGGGCACCAGCGGCCGTTCCAACGGTATGGGTACCGGTGTCATCCTTGATCCGCGAGGCTACATCGTCACCAACTACCATGTAGTTGATGATGTCACCAAGCTCCAGGTCCGCCTGAGCGGTGATGACGAACGGATGGATGCCGTCGTGATCGCCAAGGACAAGGAATCCGATCTGGCAGTGATCAAAATCAATTCCCGCAAACCCCTGCCTGTGATCAAGCTGGGTACCTCCAGTGATCTGATGGTGGGTGAAACGGTGATTGCCATTGGCAATGCACTCGGGTACGAACACACCGTCAGTATGGGCATCGTCTCTGCACTGGGTCGTGATGTCGTGCTGAACAAGGAAGTAAACTACAAGCAACTGGTGCAGACCAATGCCAGCATCAACCCGGGCAACTCAGGCGGCCCGCTGCTTAATATCGATGGCGAACTCATTGGTATCAACGTAGCCATTCGTGCTGGAGCTCAGGGCATCAGTTTTGCAATTCCTGTCGACAACATGCTCGAAACCGTCAGCGATCTGCTGGCTCGCTCACGTCGCAGTGCGTTCCCAACCGGCTTGCAGTATCGTGATCGTGTCTTTCCTGCACAGCACCCGGGCCGAGCACTGATGGTGGAAAAGGTGTTGAACAACAGCCTGGCAGAGAAGGCAGGCCTCAAGTCAGGTGATATCATTCTCGCCATCAATAATCAGCCTATCGAATGCGGTCTCGACTTTGAGCGTGCCCTCATCGAAGCCAAGCCTGGCGAGAAACTGGCAGTCAAATATCGACGTGGTAATGAAGAGAAATTGATCGACTGGGCCTTCGAGAGCAAGCCTGCTGCCCCCGAAGGCGATCCGCTCTGGCGTGAGATCGGGATCCGCCTGGCCAGCACCGATGCGGAATCCATCACCCGACTCTATGCCCACCTTCATGGCGGCATGCTGGTGACCGATGTCCTGACCAATGGTCCTGCTGCCAAGGCTGGCATTCAGACTGGCGACATTCTTGTCGGTCTGCAGAACTGGGAAACCTGCAACATGGACAATGTGAACTACGTTCTCAATCACGAGAACTACTCAACGTTCAAGCCACTGATGTTTCACATCATCCGTAAAGGTCAGCTTCACCGAGGCAGCATCACACGAGATTGATGCAGCGATCACTTTCCTGTAGCAGTCAGCTTCACAATCCGATTGTTATTGCTGTCAGCAATGTAGATGAGATCACTACCCGGCTTGACTGTTACTCCGTGTGGCTGATTCAACGATATAGTCGTCGCACTTCCAGGCAGCATGCCCGTTCCCCGGCCTGCTATCAACTCGATGGTCCCGGACTTCAGTGACAGCTTGCGAATGCAGTGATTATCAGTGTCAGCAATCAGCACATCGCCCTTGCGATCGAAACACAAGTGCTTCGGGCCACTCAATTGCGCGAGCCGAGCCTGCCCACCGTCGCCACTGTAACCCTTCTTCCCGGTGCCTGCTAAACGAGTAAGCTTCCCCTCGGTGTCTACCTTCCAGAGATCGTGTCCGCCACGTTGAAGGATGTAGAACTGTCCCTGCTTGTCGACAATCAGTGCTCGTGGGTCATTGAACGGTGAATTCAATGCCAGCGTCCCTTCGACCGGCGTGCCCTTCCTGCCATTTCCTGCCACCGTGGATATACGCTTGGTAGCCATATCGATACGGCGAATCCGCTGGTTCTTGAGATCGACCACGTAA
>CAYPJB010000541.1:0-1871 GCA_964410845.1 uncultured Bacteroidales bacterium
AACATCCCCATCGCCATGACACTTCTCGGCCTCGGGGCCTTGCCGGCCAGTCATCCACTCAACCTCGGCATGATGGGCATGCATGGTGAAGCCTGGGTGAATCAATCGATTCAGGAAGCAGATCTGCTCATCGCGCTTGGCATGCGATTCGACGATCGTGTCACCGGCAACCTGCACACGTATGCCACCAAGGCGAAGAAGATACACATCGAAATCGATCCCAGCGAAGTGAATAAGAACGTTCGCGTCGATATCGGCCTGGTTGGTGATCTGAAAGAAATGCTTCGCGAACTCAATCCGCACGTGCAAGCGACGGATGATGCTTCCTGGATTGATCACATTAGGTCGGTCAAGGGTGAAGCAGCGGTGCTCGACATCAAGAACCTGCCTGATATTGGCAAGCTTTACGCTGCCCACGTTATCCACGATCTTTGGCGATATACCGAAGGCAAAGCCATCGTTGTCACCGACGTCGGTCAACATCAAATGTGGGAAGCCCAGTACTATCATCACGAAGAAGAGCGTTCGCTCATCACCTCGGGTGGCCTGGGCACAATGGGCTTCGCCCTGCCCGCTGCTATCGGTGCCAAGTTTTCACGTCCTGAGAAGGAAGTCTGGGTTGTTGTCGGTGATGGTGGTTTCCAGATGACCATGGCTGAGCTTGCGACCATCATTCAGGAAGACATCAAGGTCAACATCGCCATCATTAATAATGGCTATCTCGGTATGGTGCGTCAGTGGCAGGAGTTCTTCTACGAACGCCGTTATGCCGCCACCCCGATCATCAGCCCTGACTATGTCAAGCTCGCCGATGCATACGGCTTGCAAGGTCTGCGAGTGACCAAGCGAAGCGAAGTGCAAGACGCTGTTTCCACTGCTCGCTGTTCCAAAGGCACGGTCATCATCGACTTCTGCGTGGAACAGGAAGACAGCGTCTTCCCCATGGTTCCCGCCGGCGCCGCCCTCGATGCCATGATTCGACGACCAGCTGTCAAAACAGACGTTCTCGCCGAGACAGGCGCCGACGCCGATTGGCAGATGAATCCCGTGAATTAGTTATTTGTTGATGGTTGTTGGTTGTTAGTTCAGTTGAGTATTGAGGGACAGACACTTTCTACTTTCTTAACCAACAACCAGCAACCAACAACTCATACTGAACCCATAACCACAAGCGATACCGAAAGCCAACCCATGAAACACATTCTCGTTGCCTACGTCGAAGATAAACCGGGCGTGCTCAATCGCGTCGTTTCCCTCTTTCGTCGGCGGGCGTTCAATATCGATTCCCTCACCGTCGGCCGCACTGAAACCGAAGGCGTTTCTCGAATGACGATTGTCGTCGATACCGATGAAGTCGGTATCGCCAGGGTAGAAGCTAATCTCTACAAGCTGGTCAATGTGCTGAGAGTAGATGATGTCACTGTTCGCAAGCCCATCGTTCGCGACCTGGCACTGGTGAAGGTTACCACTACCGGAATGAATAGGGCAGAAGTATTGCTCCTCTGCCAGGCTTACGAAGGCAAACTGGTGGACATCACTGCCAGCAGCGTAGTCATCGAAGTGACTGGCCCACCCGAGAAGATCGAGAGTTTTATCAGTTTAATGGAACCCTTCGGCATCATTGAATCGGTGCAGACAGGCGTGGTAGCGATGGCTCGCGGTGCCGAAGCTGTCACTCTCAATCCACCTTTCGTGGAAGCCGTCCCCGAGTTCAATGGCCAACACACCAGTGACGACGGCTTAATGCTGAGCCATTCGGTGTAGGGCACGCTGTGCGTGCCTCCCCACGGTGAGATTCCATCACCACAATCAACCATGAAATGAAGCCAAGAGACGAACCCAAGTTATGGTGAGGCACGCACAGCGTGCCC
>CAYPJB010000541.1:1881-2720 GCA_964410845.1 uncultured Bacteroidales bacterium
TGCAGAAAGGTACCCATGAGCACGAAGATCCTTTACGACAAAGACGCTGACCTCCACCTCATCAAATCCAAAAAGGTCGCCATCATTGGTTATGGCTCCCAGGGCCATGCCCATGCACTCAACCTCAAAGACAGTGGCGTTTCGGTGAAGGTCGGTCTGCCTGAAGGCAGCAAGAGCCGAGAGAAAGCCAAGGCTGCCGGGCTGGAAGTAGCCAGTATCGCGGACGCTGCCAAGTGGGCCGATGTGGTGATGATGCTGATTCCTGATACCCGTCAGCCTGCGGTCTATGTGAAGGAGATTGCTCCGAACCTCTCCGCGGGCAAGATGCTGATGTTCGCCCACGGCTTTAACATCCGCTATGGCACTATCGTTCCCAGCAAAGATATCGACGTGACGATGATCGCCCCCAAAGGCCCCGGCCATCGTGTCCGTGAAGTCTATCAGGAAGGTGGTGGCGTTCCTTCGCTCCTCGCGGTTCACCAGAATGCTACTGGCAAAGCCCGGGAACTAGCTCTCTCCTATGCCAAAGCACTTGGTGTCACCCGAGCAGGTGTTCTCGAAACCACTTTTGCCGAGGAAACCGAGACCGATCTTTTCGGTGAACAAGCTGTTCTCTGTGGTGGTGTCAGCGAACTCGTCAAAGCCGGTTTCAACACCCTTGTTGAAGCAGGGTACCAGCCCGAAATTGCTTACTTCGAATGTCTGCATGAACTCAAGCTCATCGTCGATCTGATGTACCGTGGCGGTCTCAACTACATGCGTTACTCCGTCAGCGATACCGCCGAGCATGGTGATTACACGGGTGGCCCGCGTATCGTCACCAGCGAAACACGCAAGGA
>CAYPJB010000542.1:0-2716 GCA_964410845.1 uncultured Bacteroidales bacterium
GAGCTTCTCGGAACGAATCGTGATGGTCCTGTCGAGATCTGCAGGCTGAAGTGCCTGGAGTTCATCGAAAAGAATCTTCCAGCTTGCTTCCCAGGCTGCCAGCAGCGAAGCCTTCGTATCTGCTGATGTGATGACAAACTCCTGATCGCGGTTTCGATCAGGCTTTTCACCATCTTCGGTGAGGAAGTGCAGCCAGCGGGAACGAAGGTTACCTGCCACATGCTTGATTGTGATGGCGACACTGTGCGAACGGGGCCCTAACGGTTGGAAAAAATGCTTGTCGTCTTCCAGTTGTGCCATGGCTTGATCTGCCCAGGATTTGTGTTGCAAATAGACAGCCTTGGTTTCTTCGATGAAGAGTTGTCTGATAGAGTCCATCACTTGCTCCGAATGGTAAACCGTAACGGTTGTAGCGGTTGAATAAGCATCGATTTAGGCAGAATGAGTAGTCTGCAAACTATCTATTTATCGATGGCGCAGCCAGCCTGCGCAAACTGCAAACTTTAGCTAACCATCCCAGCCATACCTAGGCGGTTCAGTTGCACACTCATTCCGAAGAAAATGTGCGATTCTGGGGTTGCATCGCTTGAAGTAGTACCCCTTCCTAGCCCATGATGTACTAAGTGAGGAACATGCTTCCTACGAACTTGAGCAGAAGTTGGCGATTCATGAAGTTTCGCACTTCGGAGGTAAGACCTGTGACGATCCCATCTTTGACCCGTTATAGCCTGCTGATCCTCGGGGCGCTGGTTTTGGTTGCTCCCGCTTCAGCTGGCTGGCAAAGCCCCTACGAACTGACTTGCTTCCGCAAGAAACAGCCACAGGCAGTCTACTATGTGGCACCACCCGTCGTGGCACAATCACCCTGCTGTAATCAGCAGCCAGTGGTGGCTCAGTATGTGCCTCCCGCACCTCCACCTCAACAGGTCTGCACTCAGTATGTGCCCAAGACTTACTACCAGCAGGTGACGAACTATCAGCCTCAAACGGTGGTTGAACCGAAGACGGAATATCGCACCAGCTACTACTACGAACCAGTGACCAGCTATCGTTACAGCTACGCTTACGATCCCTGCAACTGTTCCTACAAGGCGATTGCTACCCCCCAAACCGACTATCAATTGAAGGCTCAATCGGTACCGGTAACCACCTACGTTCAGAAAACCCAGATGGTTCCAGTCACCCAGTACCGTCAGATGACGTACTACGAACCACAAGTCACGGTAACTCCAGCACCAGCACCTGTGGTTGGCCCCTGGACGACGACACCACCTGTGAACAACACCGTTACCCCTGTTCAATCGGTGATGCCACCGCCAGGCGTACAGGAAAACCGTGCTCCTGCTGCAGGTGTGCAGGAATCCCGCACGCCGACCACGGGCACCGGCAGCGAAAGCCCACTCTTCAAATCGTATGGTAATCCGCCAGCGAACGGAACAGGTCGTGCACCTGCCCAGGTGACTACTCCCGCTGTCACGCCTCGGCCTGATCGCATAACGAGCAACACCGGGTGGAAGCCTGTGACTGCAACACTCGCAAAACATCCTCTCCCTGAATAACACGACTCCTTAAGCACGAACGCTCCGTCATCGCCCTACCATTGATTGGTGGGGCGTTCGTGTTACTATGCTGATACACCTGTGAGACGCACCATGGCTGACAAACGCAAGATACTCGTGCAACTCGATATCGATCCACATGCCAGCCTTTTTGATCGAATCGTTGCAACGGATGCTGGCGCGGAAGAAATTATCAGTTACAGCAAAGTTACCACAGCCGATGTCAAAGCACTGGTGCATGGTTGCATCTTTACCCGTGGCCCCAAGGATCTCGCTCGCACAGCGATCTTCATCGGTGGCAGCCACGTTCGCCAGGCTGAGGCACTCCTCGCTGAAGCCCAGAAACATCTAATCCAGCAGTTCGGCCTTTCTGTTTCCATGATGCTCGACCCGAATGGCTGCAACACGACTGCCGCAGCTGCGGTACGCTGCGCGGTGCGTCATATCGAGTTGAAAGATCGTAACGCTGTGGTGCTCGGTGCTGGTTCCGTGGGCCAGCGCATTACCAGGCTTCTCGCCAGTCAGGGAGCGAGAGTCATGATCGGTGATGTCGATGTGGAACGAGCCAATGCCATATGTGACAAGGTGCAACATCTGTATGGCGCCACCTCGGCATATCCTTTTCTCATGGAACTGGGTTCGAAGAAACTGCATTCGTCAGTGAACCCTGATCTTGTCATTTGTGCAGGGCCAGCCGGGAAAACGCTCCTTTCCGAAGTCGGCTGGACTAGTCTGGAAAAGCTGCAAGTGATGATCGATATCAATGCCGTGCCCCCGCTCGGCATCGAAGGCATCGAAGTGATGGATGCAGGTACCAGAAGAAACAACGTCATCAGCTACGGGGCACTCGGCATCGGAGGGCTGAAGATGAAAATACACAAAGCTGCCATTACCCAACTGTTCACCAGTAACAATCAGGTACTTGATATCGATGCAATCTACGCGCTGTCTGCCAGTGTTTAGCGAAATGAAACGGGCAGAGCAAGTGCTGTGTCTAGCAATTGCAGGTAAACATCTCGGGGGATGTCAAAGGCACCAATCTTGCGGGTGTGTTCGGTAGCCATCTGGGTATCCAGCAAGGCAAAGCCTTGTTGTCGCAGGTGATCCACCAGTTTCACCATCGCAACCATTCCAGCATCGGTGGCAAAGTGGAACAT
>CAYPJB010000543.1:0-2712 GCA_964410845.1 uncultured Bacteroidales bacterium
GAGATACGGGAAGTTGTAGCCTCGCTCTTCCGCACGCTTCTTCATCGCGTCCAGGTTGTCAGCCTTGATGAGGTTGGCATTGATGGCCACGACTGCCACCTTGGCCTGGTATTTCTCAGTGAAAGCCTTGATGCGGTCTTCGTAATCCCGGGCACATGGGCAACTGTTGCACGTGAACACCACCACCAGGTAAGGCTTGGCCTTCCATTCATCCATCGTGTGCTTCTTGCCATTCACACCAGCGAGCGCCTCCCACACGGGAGCCTTGTCGCCAATGTTCAGCACTTCGTTATATTTGCCTGGAAACGCGAGCAGCAGAGTGAGTAGTAGCATAGTTATCCTTCCAAACCTTCCCGAAATGCCTGTACCAACTCATCCCACGGTTCGATGCCCACCGACAGGCGAATCAACCCTTCGCGAATCCCTTGACGTTCCCGTTCTGCAGGTTCCAGGTACCGGTGTGACGTACTCGAAGGATGGCTGCACGTGGTAGCATAGTCGCCCAGCGATGGGCAGAACTTCAGCTTGCTGGCCTTCTGGAAGAACCGGTTCACCGCAGCTCGTCCGCCGACGAGCTCGAAGCACAGCATGTTGCCAAACTTCCCCCCAAAGAGCTGCTTGGCCAGTTCATGATCAGGATGGGCAGGCAAACTTGGATGAATCACCTGCGACACACCAGCTTGTTCGCTCAGCAGCAGTGCGAGACGATTGGCGTTGTCGCAACTCGCCTGCATGCGAAGGTTGAGCGTAGGCAAGCCACGCAGCGACATCCAGCATGGAAACGAATCGCCCATCCAACCCCAGATGCTGCGAACCTGTTTCAGTCGGCATAGCTTGTTGGCATCCTTCACCAGGATCGCCCCAAGTGTAATATCCGAATGGCCTCCGATGATTTTGGTCAAACTCTCCATCGCATAGTCTGCACCGAGTTCGGTGGGCCGACAGAGGGCAGGGGAGGCGAAAGTGTTATCGACCAGTATCTCAGCCTGATACTTGTGACACAGTTCGATCAGCCGAGGCAGATCAGCCACCGAGAGCAGTGGATTGGAAAGCGTCTCGACAATCACCAGCGAGGCAGGCTTTTCCGAAAGGGCCTGTTCGACTGCTGCCAGGTCGCTCGTATCCACTCCGCTCGATGTCACGCCAAAGCGAGGCAATTCCTGAAAGAACAGCTGCGTCGTACGACCATACAGGTAGTTGCTGGCCAGTACATGGCCACCTTGCTGCAAGACCGCCATCGCGACGTTGGCGATAGCTGCCATGCCGTTGGCACAGACGATGGCCCCGGCTGCCTTCTCCATCCGTGCTAGTTCAGTTTCCAGTTGCACGGCATTGGGGTGATTGTCGCGAGCGTAGATAAACCCCGCCGCCTGCCCGGTGCTGATTTCTTCGAGCGCATCCAGGTCAGGCAACACAAACACCGACGACGGGATAAACGCAGGAGCCAGCGGCGAACTCGGACCAAAACTCGGCTGCATGGATCACCTGATGATGAGGTGCTCAGTAACACATATCCTATCAATACTACCAAACAACTCGTCCCCTGGCTCCGCCAGGGGACGCACTGGAAGCCGGTCTCCGACCGGCAGCGACGACTGGTACTCGTTGCAACCTTGCAGGGAAGTGACGTACTCTCACCGCCGCTGCCTGCCGGAGGCAGGCTTGCAGTGCGTCCCCGGTCGGAGACCAGGGACGAGAAAGGAACAATAATATGCGACTCCTCTCGCTTCTCTTCCTCTTCATCCCCTCGATCATCGTGGCCGATGATCTCCCCTTCCGCATCCAGGAAATCGACCGCACCCTCAAAGTCGGCTACTCGGTCATCATCGCTGATGTGAACAACGACAAGAAGCCTGACATCGTGGTGGCCGATGCCCAGCGGGTAATCTGGTTCGAGAATCCGAGTTGGAAGCTGCACACCATCATCGCCGGCCACACCAAGCCTGACAACGTCAGCATCGCTGCCCACGATATCGATGGCGATGGTCTCGTTGACTTCGCCCTCGCCGCTGACTGGAAACCCTTCAACACCAAAAGCGGAGGCACCCTGCAATGGCTCCAGCGAGGCAAGTCTCTCGATGAACCGTGGAAGGTGCATCTGATTGCGGATAATATCCCGACGATCCATCGGATTCGCTTTGCCCATTTCGTCAGTGACGCTACGGACTTGATTGTCGTTCCCTTGATGGGACGAAACACCACCGCTGCAGCGAACTGGTCCGAACGTGGTGTTGACGTGCTGAACTTCACCATTCCCCAGAATCCAGCCAAAGAACGCTGGCAGCGTATCGGTCTGGATCGCTCACTCAAAGTGGTACACAACTTTGATCCCGTGAAACTGCTCTATCAGGATAGGCAGCAACTGCTCATGGCCAGCTACGATGGACTCTCCCTCCTCAGCCGACCCATTCGAGACAACGCCGTCGTCCCGGAACTGTTCAAGATCGGTGCAGGCGACCAATCGCAACCTGAGAAGAACCGTGGCTGCAGCGAAGTCAAGCTCGGCCGCTTGAAAGACAATCAACCCATCATCGCCACCATCGAACCCTGGCATGGCAGCCAGGTGGTGCGCTACGAACCAGTGGATGGGAAGCTTACCAAGGAATGGAAACGCACCGTCATCGACAAAGACCTCAAATGGGGCCACGCCCTCGCCTGGGCCGACCTCGACAGCGATGGGGTACAGGAACTCATCGTCGGTGTCCGCGATAC
>CAYPJB010000544.1:0-2702 GCA_964410845.1 uncultured Bacteroidales bacterium
AGAAGCTTGACATCGAAGCACTGAAGAAAGACATCATCAAGGTGATGACCACTTCCCAGGAGTGGTGGCCTGCTGATTATGGTCACTATGGCCCCCTCTTCATTCGCATGGCCTGGCACAGTGCCGGTACTTATCGAATCTCTGACGGACGTGGCGGTGCTCGTTATGGCACCCAGCGATTCGCTCCACTCAACAGCTGGCCTGACAATGCCAACCTCGACAAGGCTCGCCGTCTGCTCTGGCCGATCAAGCAGAAGTACGGCAACAAGATTTCCTGGGCAGACCTCATGGTCCTGACCGGTAACTGTGCCCTCGAATCGATGGGATTCAAGACCTTTGGATTCGCAGGTGGCCGTGAAGATGTGTGGGAACCACAGGAAGACATCAACTGGGGCCCCGAGAGCAAGTGGCTCGACGACAAGCGCTACAGTGGTGACAGGAAGCTGCAGAACCCACTCGCTGCAGTGCAGATGGGGCTGATCTATGTCAACCCGGAAGGTCCGAACGGCAAGCCTGATCCACTCGCTGCAGCCAAGGACATTCGCGAGACTTTCGGCCGCATGGCAATGAACGACGAAGAAACCGTCGCTCTGATTGCAGGCGGACATACCTTCGGCAAAGCCCACGGCGCCGGCCCAGCTGACAACGTCGGCCCGGAACCCGAAGCAGCTGGCATCGAAGAACAAGGGCTCGGCTGGAAAAACAAATTCGGCAAAGGCAAAGGCAAAGACACCATCACCAGCGGTCTGGAAGGTGCATGGACCAGCACGCCAACGAAGTGGTCGCACAGCTACTTCGACAATCTCTTCCGTTATGAGTGGAAGTTGAACAAGAGCCCAGCTGGTGCCTGGCAGTGGACCCCAACGGATGAGAATGCCAAGGGCCTCGTACCCGATGCACACGACAAGACCAAGTCGCATGCACCGATCATGTTCACCACGGACATGGCACTCAAGATGGATCCGGCTTATGCCAAGATTTCCAAACGCTTCTTAGACAATCCCAAGGAACTTGACGAAGCGTTTGCCAAAGCATGGTACAAGCTGACCCACCGAGACATGGGACCAGTATCACGCCTTCTGGGACCAGAGGTGCCACCAGCTCAACTCTGGCAAGACCCCATTCCCGCAGTCACTCATCCATTGATTGACGAGCAGGACGTGGCAACACTGAAGGGAAAGATCCTGGCCTCAGGTCTGTCCGTCTCTGACCTGGTCTCGACAGCCTGGGCATCCGCTTCCACGTTCCGTGGTACGGATAACCGTGGTGGCGCCAACGGTGCCCGCCTCCGCCTGGCTCCTCAGAAGGATTGGGAAGCCAACCAGCCAGCAGTCACTGCCAAGGTGCTGGAGACACTGGAGAAGATTCAGCAGGAGTTCAATGCAGCAGGCGGCAAGAAGGTCTCCCTCGCTGACCTCATCGTGCTCGGTGGCAACGCCGGCATCGAAGCTGCTGCCAAGAAGGCTGGCCATGAGGTAAAGGTTCCTTTTGCACCAGGTCGTGGTGATGCCACCCAGGAAATGACTGATGTCGAATCGTTTGCGGTACTGGAACCCACCGCTGATGGCTTCCGCAACTACCTGCGTGCCGGTCACACTCATCCAGCCGAAGAACTGCTCGTGGATCGAGCCGACAAGCTCAAGCTCTCCGCTCCGGAAATGACTGTCCTGGTCGGTGGTCTTCGGGCACTGAACGCTAACACCGGTCATTCCAAGCTGGGTGTCTTAACCAAGCGTCCCGAAACGCTGACCAACGACTTCTTCGTCAACCTGCTCGACATGAATACCGTTTGGCAGAAGTCTGATAAGACCGAAGGCCTGTTCGAAGGCAAGGACATGAAGACGGGCGAAGTCAAATGGACAGGCACCCGGGTCGATCTCGTCTTTGGTTCCAACTCTCAGTTGCGAGCCATCGCCGAAGTCTACGCCAGCGAAGACTCCAAGCAGAAGTTCGTGAATGACTTCGTCGCCGCCTGGAACAAGGTGATGACCCTGGATCGCTTTGATCTGGACCCTGCGTACCAGAAGGCGAAGCCGGTGGCACAGCGGTAATTGCTCTCGATCATAAGTGGGCGGTAGACGATTAGGCTCCATTCTGAATAAACGCTTGTCCTCGGCATTAAGTTGCCGAGGACTATTTGTTCAAACAGTGAGACTCGACTTGACACATATAGTGTACAGAAAGTAGCATTACAAAAGAAACTATCATGAGGCATACATGGCAAAGATTCGCACTGAAAAGGTTGTGCTTGACGAAGTTGGAAATTGGACTGAAATCAAGCTTGAGATTATCCGGAAATACGCCAAAGCCTATTCGACAATCCTGACTGCACAATCGAAGTCTCAGATTGAGCAAGGCAAGTCACCTTTTCATCACGTCTATATTGATGCATTTGCTGGTGCCGGAGTACATGTTTCACGGGATAGTGGTGAACTCATTGATGGCAGTCCTTCGATTGCAGTCAAAACCGTTCCACCTTTCAAGGATTACTATTTCATAGACCTTGATGGCTCACGTATAGACCATCTCAATGAGTTGTTTTCTGACCGGCAGGACATTCATGTTATTTCTGGAGACTGCAACGAAGTATTGATGAAGAAGGTCTTTCCAAATGTCCAGTATTCTCAGTATCGTCGCGGAATGACAATCCTTGACCCTTATGGGCTCGATCTTTCCTGGGAAGTCATTCGTGAGTGTGGCAA
>CAYPJB010000545.1:0-1184 GCA_964410845.1 uncultured Bacteroidales bacterium
CCGCTGGTGGTTCGCTGCAGTGGTTCCGCAACCAGTTCTGTGGCGACCTCGTCGCCCAGGCGAAACAGAAGAACTGTGATCCATATGAACTGCTGATCGCTGAAATCGAAACGGTACCTGCGGGCAGCGAAGGGTTGCTCTTCGCCCCGTACCTCACCGGCGAACGTCATCCCTACAGCGATCCAATGGCTCGAGGTAGTTTCGTTGGCCTGACCGTGCGGCATACCCGTGCTCACCTGGCACGGGCCGTCGTGGAAGGCATCACCTTCGCCATGCGTGACTGCCTGGAAGTGATGCGTGGCCTGGGAGTGAGCGCCAGCCAGATTCGACTGAGTGGTGGTGGAGCACGTTCAAAGTTCTGGCGACAACTGCAAGCCAACATTTACGGCCAGAACGTCGCCCAGATCAACACCCAGGAAGGCCCCGCCTATGGCGTCGCCCTGCTGGCGATGGTGGGCACCGGAGACTACAAGAACGTCCCCGAAGCCTGTGCAGCGAGCATTAAAGTGACCGAAGAGATCGCTCCGCAACCGGCCGAAGTAACACGGTATCAGGGAATCTACGAACAGTACCAGAAACTGTACGGGGCACTGAAGCCGTTCAATGCATGATACCAGCCCGCCGCGCTAGCAAGGGAAGACCGCGCGACGGAAGAACGCATTGAGTGGTGAAGGATATTGACGTACCCTTGTCGCAAGGCGTTCCCTCGCTAGCGCGTCAGGCTGATATCACAAGGGGACATATCTCCTCGTTGCGGTCATCTCGGCGGAGCGAGATGACTACAATCTAGACAAATTGTGCAACCTGTAACGATTATTCCACCTGCATCCCAAGCCGTTAGTTTAGGTTAAATAGTAAATCTGGAGAAGCAGCATAAGCTAGCTAGGCGGTGCCGATTGTGTGTGCTAGAGTGCCGTAGCGTTTGTTGTGCTCCTACGCACAGCGACCTATCCTTGCGTAACTTCCAGCGTCTCATCCAGGTGTAATATGTCCTTCCTGCGTCGTCGGTTTGTCTCCTGGCTTCGTCGCACCGTTCGTTCGTCTTTCCCATCGACTCCCCAGAAGAAATCACCTCGCACCTATCGTCGTCGGCTGCATCTCGAAGGACTCGAAGACCGCCTGACGCCGGCCAATACCTTCATCAACCTGGATGGCTTCGGCAACCTCTTCATCACCGATGTCGG
>CAYPJB010000545.1:1284-2693 GCA_964410845.1 uncultured Bacteroidales bacterium
GACCCGACCACGGCCCCAGGCGATCGACTCATCATTACCGGTGGCAGCACGGTGAGCGTGGCCAACGTGAACTTCTTCAACAATGCTGATGGGGTCATTTTCCTCGATAGTGAAATCGTCGTCTTCTCCGGGCTGGAACCCGTTGACTTGAGTGGCGTCGCTGTCATCGACTATGTCTTCAACCTGACTGCTGCTGGCGACCAGGCCATCCTTGAAGACGATGGCACCCAGGGGAACAATGTCGTTCAGCTGCGCAGCCTGAATGGCAGCTTTGAGACGACGATCTTCCAGAATCCCTCGTCCTCGCTCACCATGAACATGTTCGATGGCGATGATGTGTTCAGCATTGCTAATGGCATGGCAGCGCCGAACGATTTCACCGCAGCTCTCACCGTCGATGGCAATGCCGACAACGACACGATCAGCCTCAGTGGTCCGCTGAACCTGGGGGCGAACAACGCCGACTTCTTTGCGGAAAACATCGACGTCAGTGGAAGCATCGTCACCACGGGCAACATCGTTGCCGATGCTGGTGTGGGCATCACCGGAACAGCCAGCGGACTGCTGCAAGGCAACGTGGTCACGCTCACCTCCGGTGGGAGCATTGGCAGCCTTGCTAACCCGTTTCGCACCAATGCCAACACCCTGACGCTTTCCGTCGGGGCGACGAACAGCATCTACGTCAATGAAAGCGACAGCGTCACGCTCAGCCCTGTGGCCACCACCGATGGCGAGATCGTGATTGTTGCCGGGACGAACCTGTTCGCCAGCAGTGTGACCGCTGGCGGCGCGGGACGGAACATCAGCCTGCGGGCAGTGGGTGGCAATCTCACCATCGGCAGCATCGTAGCTGCCGGCGATACGGTACAACTCGCGGCAGGCGGAGCCATCCTCGATGGCAACGGCGCGGCCAACAATGTCGATGCAGCCAGTCTCAGCCTGATTGCAGGTGCTGGTGCAGGCACCGCTGGCGATGTGCTGGAATCCACGGTGGACACCCTGGCAGCGAGCATCAATGGCGATCTCTACCTGACCAACACTGGCGCACTGACCATTGGCATTGTCAACCTCGTCACAGGCATTCAAGCTGGTGGTTCAGGCACCGTCCAGGTGACGGCTCTCAGTCCGATCATCATCAGCGCCAACGTCAGTGGCAACGGGTTGGTCACATTCACTGCTGTGGAAGTATCGGATGCACCGAACTTCCAGGACTTCATCACCGTCAATGGCGGGGTGACGGTCATCTCCACCGGCAACAATGTCGTGCTGGAAGCAGGCGATGATGTCAACCTGCAGCCTGGCAGCCAGGTGATCTCTTCCGCTGGGCAGGTGACTATCACCGCCGGCTCAGGTGATCTCGATGGCCAGGGTCGCATCGTACTGGGCGGCACTGTTCAGGCTGTCACTGG